>JAGAIH010000512.1 GCA_017626655.1 Clostridia bacterium
AAGCGGGATCACTACGCCCCCGAGCAGGTCCAGGACTACTACCCCACCCCCGGCACCGCCTCCACCGTCATGTTCTACACGGGCATCAATCCCCTGGACATGAAGCCCGTCCACGTGGTCACCGACTACCACGAAAAGCAGCTCCAAAGAGCCCTTTTGCAGTTCAATCGCCCCGAAAACGCCGATCTGGTCCGCGAGGCGCTTACCAAGGCAGGGAGGACCGACCTCATCGGCTTTGGCCCCGAGTGTCTGGTCAAGCCCGCGGGTGGGAGACCCGCGCCTTACGGCGGTAAGCCCGCCCCCAAGAAGGGAGATGGAGACCGCAAGGGCGGCAAGAACGAAGCCAAGGGTGGCTACGCGCCCAAAAACGGCCACGCCGCGCCCAAGGGCGGTAAGGTCACCGCGCCCACCAAGGGGAAGCCCACCGCAAAGGGGAACACCGGACCCACCCTCCGGGGAGGGAAAGCACCCCAAAAGGGTGGCAAGCCCGCCCCCAAAAGCACCAAAGGGAGGAGGTAAGCCATGGCCCTGACCATTCTCAAGGAGGCCGATTTCCGCAAGGCCCTCAAGACCGCCCCCACGGGAGGCTATCTCTTCTTTGGCGAGGAGGACTACATGAAGTCCGCCGCCATCCGCATAGCCCGCGAGTCGGTCACCGCGGCCGACCCCGCCATGGCCGCCTTCAACGACATCCGCCTGGACGGGCTGGACTTCACCCCCGCCGCCCTGCTGGACGCCCTGACGGTCCCCCCCATGGGCGCCGAGCGCAAGATCATCACGGTAACGGGACTGAATCTGTCCACCCTCCGCGCCGCCGAGATGGACAAGCTCTGCGAGGCCCTGTCCGAGATCCCCGATTACCCCTACAATCTGGTGATCCTCTCCGCCGCCGCCGACACCTTTGACCCCGGCAACCTCCCTAAAAAGCCCTCGGAGGCCCTGACTGCCTTCGCCGAGTACCTGACTCCCGTGTGGTTCGAGCGCAACACCCCCGCCAAGCTCGCGGGCTGGGTGCAGAAGCACTACCTCCACGGCGGAGTACAGGCCGACCCCAAGGTCTGCCAGTTCACGGTGGAGTACTGCGGGCGGAATATGTTCACCCTGGCGGGGGAGATCGACAAGGTGGTGTGCTACGTCCGCGCCCACGGTCGGGATACCGCCACCGAGGCCGATATCCGCACCGCCGCCATCCCCGTTATGGAGTACGACGCCTTCGCCTTCACCAACGCCATCATGGAGCGCCGCCGCGCCGACGCCCTGGATATCCTGGCGGACTTGAAGCTCCGTCGGGTGGAGCCGCTTTTCATCCTGTCCGAGGTCTCCCGCGTGGTCTGCGACCTTTTGGCCATCCGCACCATGGCCGACGGCGGCCGCACCCCCGCCGAGATCGGGAGTGAGCTGAAGATGCACGAGTATCGGGTGGGACTGTACTTAAAACAGGCCCGCAAGACCGACGCCTCCCTCCTCCGCAACGCCGTCGCCGCCGCCGAGACCGCCGACAAGGCCCTGAAGCGCTCCGCCGCCGACGGGTACGGGGTGATTGAGCGGTTGATCTGCTCGCTGTAAGGAATGCCGCCGACCGCGCCGGAAGCGATGCTTCCCTATTTGAAAAAGGAGTGGCAACCCCGCTCCTTTTTTGATGTCGTTCTTCTGCCGAAAAGCCACGGGAAAACGCCGGGATCTGTCTCTGTCGCCCGTTGTCACTGTGGAAAACTCCATAGCGTAATATGCCCGTTTGGTAGTTATCCACATCATGTTTATTCGACTTTACCCGACAAAAGTCCCCAAAAAGCCTTATTTTACACGGATTATTCCAGATTTTGGCCGAGATGTCCACAGAGTTTTCCACAGGGTGTGGGAAACTTTTCGGGAAAACTGTGGAAAAGTCCACAGGAGAGGGGGGAGTTTTCCATAGGGGTCAAAGCGGGCCGCAAGGGGGATTTCCCGTCGGTTTCGGGCGGACGAAAAGGCGGGGAACGAGGTGACTTTTTTTCAAAAAGGGGTTGCAATTTCTCGGCAAGTGTGCTATAATAGGGGAGTCAATTCCATAACCCCTACCTACCCGTGGCACAGCTGGATAGCGCGTCAGACTCCGACTCTGAAGGTCGAAGGTTCGAATCCTTTCGGGTAGGCCAATAGAAAGACACCCCTCGCGGGTGTCTTTTCTGTTGGCCTATTTGTGAGGGTGAGAAGATTCGTGGAAGCGCCAAGTGAACAAAAAGGAAAATCTGCTTCAGCGGCGCTTCCTGCCCTCGCTTTGCGAGGGCGGGGTTCAGAATCCTTTCGGGTAGGCCAACAGAAAAGCCCCGCTCGTCGGGGCTTTTCTGTTGGCCTATTCGTGTGGACGAGGATCTGAGTGGAAGCACCCAGCAAGAAATAGGCGACACAATT
>JAGAIH010000047.1 GCA_017626655.1 Clostridia bacterium
GAGACCGACCCGAGAAAGGAGAAGAACGCATGAGCCGCACCCGTCGAACCACCCAATTTTCGGGGGAGACCCTCAACAGAATCCAGATCAAGTTCCCCGCCCTGTCGGTGAACGAGTCCATGGCGCGGGCGGCGGTGGCGGCCTTCGTGTCCCAGCTGGACCCCGGGGTCACCGAGATCGCCGATATCAAGTGCGCCGTCTCCGAGGCCGTCACCAACGCCATTGTCCACGGCTACCGCGATACCCCCGAGACGAGGAGCATCGCCATCACCGTCTCGATCCTGTCGGGCCGCGCCGTCAAGATCGAGATCAAGGACAAGGGTTGCGGCATCCCCGACGTGGGACAGGCCCGCCAGCCCCTCTACACCACCGATGCCGCAGGGGAGCGGAGCGGCATGGGCTTTACCGTCATGGAGAGCTTCACCGACGCCTTGAAGGTCACCTCCAAGGTGGGGAAGGGGACTACGGTGACTATGTGGAAGAAGCTGAGCGAAAGAGGACGGATCTGATACATAGAAATGAAGAATGAATAATGAATAGTGAATGATGAATAATGGCGGTTCAGATCCTACGGATCTGTCCATTTATTCAGCTGTCCGCGGATGTGGTCCCTTTCGGCGACTTCATCATTCATGCTTCATTTTTCGATTTGATCCAGGAGGCATACCATGACCGATCCCCAATCCCTTACGCTTATTTCTAATACGACTCCCGACACCGATTCTACCCCAACCCCCGCTCCCGACCCCCGCTTCGCCCAGAATATCTCCCTCATCACCCTGGCCCAGAGCGGCGACGAGACCGCCATGGAGAAGCTGGTGATGGACAACATGGGGCTTGTCCGCACCGTGGCGGTGAAGTTCCGCGACCGAGGCACCGAGTTCGAGGATCTTATGCAGATCGGGACTCTGGGCATGATCAAGGCCATCCACAGCTTCGACACCACCCGCGGCACCGCCTTTTCCACCTATGCCGTCCCCCTCATTGTGGGTGAGATCCGCCGCCACCTGCGGGACGACGGCCTCATCCGTGTCAGCCGCGGCACCCGCCACACGGGAATGCTCCTCATGCGGGAGCGGGCGCGGATCGCTGCCGAGGAGGGCAGAGAGGCCACCGTCAGCGAGCTGGCCGCCGCCGTTGGTGTGAGCGTGGAGGAGGCCGCTATGGCGCTGGAGGCCATGACCCCCGTGTCTTCCCTGTCCGACAATGCCTTTGGAGAGGACTCCCCCGAGCTGGGGGCGGTGATCCCCGACCGCGCCGACGCTGACGAGATGGCGCGGCAGATGGACCGCATCGCCCTGGCCCAGGTCATCGAGCAGCTCCCGCCCATGTGGAAGAAGATCATCCTGCTCCGCTACTACCGCGACATGACCCAACAGCAGGTGGCGGATCTTCTGGGGCTGACCCAGGTGAAGGTGTCCAGAGAGGAGAAGAAGATCATGGCGTTTATGCGGGAGAGGCTGAGCTGACAGAATCCCTCGCCGTAGGGAGCGACGCCCCCGTCGCTCCTGAAAAACCAATAAAAAAGGACTACCAAATGGCTTGGTAGCCCTTTTTCCATTCAAAAAGTAACCCTCTCCACCTTCAGGCACCGATAAGGCTTGGTGTCCTCCAGTGTGAACAGCACTCCCTGGGCCTCGATCGGCCCGTCGGCCACGGTGAACCGCGTGGGCATATGGGTCCGCATTTTGGTCAGCACCGCCTGGGCGTCGGTACCCAGAATGCCGTTCACGGGGCCCGTCATGCCCAGGTCGGTGACGTAGCCCGTCCCCTTGGGCAGCACGCGGGTGTCGGCGGTGGGGATGTGGGTGTGGGTGCCGAAAACGATATGCGCCCGCCCGTCCAGATGGTAGCCCATGGCCAGCTTTTCCGAGGTAGCCTCGGCGTGGAAGTCCAGGAGGGCGATATCGTAGTCTCCCTTCTCGCGGTCAAGAATGCGATCCACCACCGTGAAGGGGTTGTCCAGCGGATCCATGAAAGCCGTACCCGACAGATTCATGCAGAGGATACGGAGGCCGCTGACCTCCAGGGTGGTGTACCCCACGCCCGGGCAGGCGGCGGGATAGTTGGCGGGGCGGATGATACGGTCGGTGTTGTCATCCAGGTAGCTGTAGATATCCCGACTCCCGAAGGCGTGGTTGCCCAGGGTGATGAGATCCACCCCGCAGTCCAGCAGAGCCTCGGCGTCCCGCAGGGCAAGACCGTGGATCTCGGAGGCGTTCTCTCCGTTGCAGACCACGAGATCGGCCCGCAGGGAGGACGCGGTCTTGCGGAGCTTTTCCGACAAATACTCAATGGCGCGGCGACCCACTACGTCGCCAATGGCAAGGATTTTCATGGTGATTCTCTTTTCTATGCCCATGGGGCGGGATTTCAAATTTGGGTTTGTCGGTCTGACGGAACAGAGTGGAGTGGGGCAGGGGGACCCTCATCCGTCACGCCTGCGGCGTGCCACCTTCCCCCAGGGGAAGGCAAGAAGTCGGGTGTGTTTCTCGTTCTTTGATGACCTAAAACATACTGATACATATATGCTTTTAGATAGCGAATAACATAAAATAGTCTTGCCTTCCCCGCGGGGGAAGGTGCCGACCAGCTCCTGCGGCGGGAGGCGGATGAGGGTTATGCCTCAACCGCCTCTTCCGTCAGACAGCAGACCTATAAACCCCAATTTACAGAACCCTGTCAATAACCTCCGCCTCAGCCACCGCCAGCCTTTGCAGGCACTCGTCGTCCGTCAGGAATGCGGCATCTTCGGGGTTGGTGTGGAAGCCGTGCTCGATGATGAAGGCGGTGGGACAGCCGTAGGCGGCGGAGTTGCGGAGGACTCCGTAGTAGTCGATCTCGGGCTTGTCGGGGTAGGAGCGGGTCTTGATGCCGCGGTCGGTGGTGTTCATGGTGGTCACCACGGCGTCGTTGAGGGCGCGGGCGATCTTGGCGTTGCGCTCCCCGTCGGCCATGGAATAGTAGACCTCCGAGCCGCGGACGGCGTGGTATGCCTCGGGCGAGGAGGCCGCACCGGGGGCGTTGGAGTGGATGGACAAGAACAGAACAGCGTGGTTGTCCCCCGCCAGCTTTCCCCGCTCCTCCAGGGAGGGGTCGTCCTCAATGCTGTTGCGGGTGAGCAGAACCGTAAAGCCCCGCACCTCCAGCTCGGCTTTGAGCTTCATGGCCAGCTTGAAGTTCTGGGTACCCTCGTAGGTGTTCTCCAGCAGGGGATAGCGATTCCCGAACTGACCGTGTCCCGCGTCCAATACGATGATTCCTCTTGACATAACTGCCTCCTTGGGGTATAATATAAGTATATTATACAAGAAACTGCGTTTTTTGTCAAGAGAAACTTCTGAGGCTCCTTGACGTTCCTCCCACACGCCGCAGGCGTATTTCACACTCCCACAGGGAGTATTTCACATCTGCGAAGCAGATATTTCACGCTGACCCTGTCAGCATTTCACTTCTCCTGAAAGGAGCCCCCCTATGCCCTACCTGCACACCTCCATAGAAGCCTTGTCGGGCGTAGGCCCCACCCGAAAGGCCGCCTACAACAAGATGGGGGTCTATACCGTGGAGGACCTCCTCTACCACTTCCCCCGCGCCTACGAGCACAGAGGGGATATCCGTATGCTGGCGGAGTCCCGGGACGAGGCCTACCGAGGCACCAAGGCCCGCATGGCGACCCTGCTGACGGTTTCCACCGACCCTCGCGTCAGCCGTGTCAAGGGGCGCATGACGGTTTTGAAGTTCCGCGCCTTCGACGAGAGCGGGAGCTGTGAGATCACCTTCTTCAACCAGGAGTTTCTGCGAAACACCTTTACCTTGGGGAGCGTCTTCCGCTTCTACGGACGGGTGGAGGCCGCGGGGAAGGATCGCTACACCATGACCGCCCCCGCCTTCGAGCCCTTCGTGGAGAGCCGTCCCCTGCCCCCCCTCTACGCCGTCTACCCCCTCACCGAGGGCATCTCCAACAAGATGATCTCGGAGCATATCCGCCAGAGCCTGCCCGCTACCGGCCTGGTGGAGGACCCCCTCCCCGAATCCATCCGAGCCGCCGAGGGACTGTGTACCCTGGGCTACGCCCTCCGCGAGATCCACGCTCCCGCCGATTTCCGGAGTCTCCACACCGCCAAGAGGCGGCTGGCCTTCGACGAGTTCTTCCGCTTCGCCCTGGGGCTGGGTACGGCGGGACGCACCGCCCGAGTCAAGGGCGCGCCCATTTGTAAGGTCAGCGAAGCCACCGTAAAGGAGTTTCTGAACGCCCTCCCCTACGCCCTCACGGGCGCCCAGAGCCGCGCCCTCGCCGATCTCCGCCGTGATCTGGCCTCGGATACCGCCATGAACCGCATGATCGTGGGGGACGTGGGCTGTGGCAAGACGGTCTGCGCCGCCGCCGCCATGTACATCGCCGTCAAGGCGGGGAGACAGGCCGCCCTCATGGCTCCCACCTCCATTCTGGCCACCCAGCACGCCGCCGATCTCCTCCCCCTCTTCGAGAAGCTGGGCATCCGCGGCGCCCTCCTGACGGGCCACACCCCCGCCGCCCAAAAGAGAAAGATCTACGCCGCCCTCGCCGCCGAGGATCCCGCCGAGCGCCTGGACGTGGTCATCGGCACCCAGGCCCTCCTGTCCGAGGGGGTGACCTTCGCCGCCCCCGGCCTGGTGGTTACCGACGAACAGCACCGCTTCGGCGTGAATCAGCGGGCGACCCTCTCCGAAAAGAACCAAAACGCCCACCTGCTGGTCATGTCCGCCACCCCCATCCCCCGCACCCTGGCTCTGGTCATGTACGGTGACCTGGAGGTCTCCCGCATTGACGAGATGCCCCCCGGCCGACAGCGGGTGGACACCTTCGTGGTGGACGAGAGCTACCGCGCCAGGCTGGACGCCTTCATCCGCAAGAACGTAGAGGCGGGTGGACAGGTCTACGTGGTCTGCCCCGCCGTGGAGGAGGCCGAGAGCGACGAGGATACCGCCCTCATCCCCATCTCCGCCGACTTCGGGGGGGAGCAGACCGCCATGGCCCTGGTCAAGCGGGAGCCCGACCTCCCCATGAAGGCCGCGGTGCAGTACGCCGCCGAGCTGCAGGAGCGGTTACCCGACCTGAAGATCGCCTTCGTCCACGGCAAGATGAAGCCCGCCGAGAAGGACAAGGTCATGACCGCTTTCGCCGAGGGGGAGATACAAGTTCTGGTCTCTACTACCGTCATCGAGGTGGGGGTCAACGTCCCCAACGCTTGCCTCATGCTGGTGGAGAACGCCGAGCGCTTCGGCCTCTCCCAGCTCCATCAGCTCCGCGGCCGCGTGGGGCGCGGGACCAAAAAGTCCTACTGCGTCCTCATCCGGAACGGCGGCGGAGACACCGCCAAGGCCCGTCTGGAGGTCATGCGCACCACCTACGACGGCTACGCCATCGCCGAAAAGGATCTCGCCCAGCGTGGCCCCGGTGATTTCCTCGCCCCCGCCGACGGAGCGGGCATCCGCCAGAGCGGCGGCTTCCGCCTGGCCGAGAACTGCTCGGATACCGAGCTGATGAACCACGCGTTCCAACACGCCAGAGAGATGCTGACCGACGACCCCGAGCTTGGGGGCTATCCCGAGCTGCGTCGGACGGTGGAGCAGATGTACGCGCGGAGCGGGAACATCCTGAACTGAAGCCCAAATTTTCCTTCCCCGAAAGGAGTTATTATGCGTATTGATTTCACGGCCCCCGTGGGCAAGATCAAGCCCATGCACGCCATCAACAACGCCCCCATGCACTGGACCTTCTGCGACGCCTTCCACTACCTCACCGAGGCAAAGATCCCCTACGCCCGCCTCCACGATACGGGAGGACTGTTGGGCGGGGGCATCTTCGTGGATATCGCCAACATCTTCCCCCTGTTCCACGCCGATCCCACCGACCCGAAAAACTACGACTTCGGCTTCACTGACCACCTTCTCCGTGAGCTGTGCGCCGCGGGGGTCAAGCCCTTCTACCGCCTGGGCTGTACCATTGAAAATTACCACCCCTCCATCGGTCCCCGCCGCAGTATCCCCCCGTCGGATCCCCACAAGTGGGCGGTAATCTGCGAGCATATCATCCGCCACTACAACGAGGGCTGGGCCGACGGCTACCACATGGACATCGAGTACTGGGAGATCTGGAACGAGCCCGACAACGAGCCTGTGGCGGCCGAGAATCCCATGTGGAAGGGAACCATGGAGGAGTTCTTCACCCTTTACGAGGTGGCGGCCAACCACCTCAAGGCCCGCTTCCCCCGCCTCAAGATCGGGGGCTACGCCTCCTGCGGCTTCTACGAGATCCTCAACGCCGCCTCGGCGGCCCATTCGGGGGTGTCCTCGCGGACGGGGTACTTCATCGAATTCTTCGAGAGGTTCCTGACCCATATCACCACCGAGAGTCACAAGGCCCCCCTGGACTTCTTCTCCTGGCACACCTACGCGGGGATCGGCGAGAATATCGCCTTTGCCGCCTACGCCCGCGAGATGCTGGATAAGTTCGGCTTCACCGACACCGAGAGCATCCTCAACGAGTGGAACCCCGGCATCCACCGCCGCGGGACGCTTTCCGACGCCGCCCACATCGGCTCTATGATGGTGGCCCTCCAGAACTCCTCGGTGGACCTGCTCATGTACTATGACGGGAGCATCGAGTCCACCTACGGCGGTCTGTTCAATCCCCTCACCCGCACCCCCTTCAAGGCCTACTACACCTTCTATGGCTTCGGTCAGCTCTACGGTCTGGGTTATCAGTACCCCATCGAGGATGCCGATCCCTGCGGGCGGCTCACCGATACGGTCTACGCCCTGGCCGCGGGCAACGCCGACGCCTCCAAGCGGGCAGTGCTTCTCTTCAATCTCGGCGGCGAGACGCAGGTCACCGCGCCCGAGGGCGAGTGGACCCTGCTCTTGCTGGACGATACCCACGACCTAACCCCCGTGGGAAGAGTGCGGGGCGGGGAGAGCTTTGGTTTGCCTGCCGAGGGAGCGGGGATGCTGGTGGCAGACTGATCGGGAGAACTTTGGCTATCCCAATATCCAAATAGGAATCCCCCTTCGGTGTCCAACGGATACACCGCAGGGGGATTTTTTGCATGATAAAGGCCGTAGCCCCAAATGTGTTACTGTTGTGGCACCACCGAAATGATCCTCTTTTTCTGTTTCTCTGCTTTAGCCTTGTAGGTTGCCGCTCCTCCTGTGCTGTGTGTTACATAGGTAATCACGATTTGCGCTTGCTTCAGCATCCAATCGTTTCTTCGCGCAATGGCGAACCGAGGCGGTACGGTTTCCAAATCCTCGGGGTAGACAGTTTCGGTTGGCTGATCGAAGGACAGGGGCTCCTGTGGCAAGGATGCCAGGACAACCGCGTATCGGATATGGGGATATGCTTTCTTTAGTTTTCTCAATTCGGAAACGGCCATACGGTCAAAGTTTCCTTGATATCCGACAAGAAAATCATCCACGCCGTCTCTTGTAATCAAGTTTTCCAGAACGTTCCTCAATACAGGACGGACTGCGTCAGGGGTGTCCCGATGCCCAAAAAACGTACAAGTCATAACAATCCTCCTTACTTTTGTGGGATATATCCCATTATATCACATTTTTTGTAAAATTGCGATATATCCCACACGATTTATCCCAAATTTGGGTAAAATAAAGAAAAAACGTGAGGAGGAAGTGCTATGACCGCCAAAGAGGCTGTTGCCAAGCGCATATTGGAGTTGTGCGGTCAGCGAGGGATCGCCATAAACGCGTTGGCCAATATGGCCGGTGTGCCGCCGTCCACCGTGTACAGTATGCTGAACGCCAAGAGCAAGAACCCCGGCGTGATTTCGTTGCAGAAGCTATGCGACGGTTTGGAAATCTCCCTGCGAGAGTTTTTTGATAGTCCCTTGTTTGAGGGCTTGGAGCAGGAAATCAAATAATCCCTCTGTCGGTGTCCCACAGGATGCCCGAAGGAGGGATTATTTTTTGGTTCTCCCCTTTACATTTCCCCCCATTTGTGCTATAATAACCCCGATGCCACGGGGAAGCGGGTGAAAATCCCGCACGAGCCCGTCGCCGTGTCGCGCCAGCCCTCCCACGAGGGTAGAAGGTCAGGTCTCACCCCCGCCGCAAGGGGAACAGGGCCATTGGTCACGCCGTGCTTTCACGCCGCGACCGAGAAGGCCGATCTGCCCGCGCCCAGTCGAAATACCCGAGCATCCCGCGGGACAGGTCCCGCGGACACCACCGCAAACGCCGCGAGTGCCGGCAGGTTGGGAAAAATCAAAAACACAAAGGAGAAAACCAAGCATGAACACAAACAGCATGAAAAAGTGGCTGTCGTTCATCCTTTGCGTCGCGCTGATTGCGGCTATCGCGCTGACTGCCATGGGATGTACCGACAAGGGCCCCGAGACCCCCGAACTCCCCGAGACGAGCGGGGACGCAACCGTCACCACCGCCGAGGGCGGTACGGTCGCCGAAACACCTGATCCCAACGCGCCCACAATCAAGGGCGAGGGTGCCACCGTCTTCTACTTCAACGTAGTGGACAAGGACGGGAAGGAGACCAAGTTTGAGATCCACACCGACAAGACCACCGTGGGCGAGGCTCTTCTGGAGCTGGGCCTCATTGAGGGCGATATGGGCGACTATGGCCTCTACGTCAAGAAGGTCAACGGCATCACCGCCGAGTACGAGGTTGACGGCACCTACTGGGCCTTCTACGTCGGTGACGACTACGGCATGACCGGCGTGGATATGACCAACATCGAGCCCGGCGCGACCTACGCCTTCAAGGTGTCCAAGTGAGTACCGCGCCCGAGCAAAACGGACAGCCCAAGCGGGTCAGCCGCCGTAAAAAGGCCCTGCTGACCGTCTACGAGATCGTGGTCTTCGGTATGCTGGGGGCGGTCATGATGGTATCCGATCTCATTATGAACATCATCCCCAACGTCCACCTGGTGGGCGTGATGATCGTGGTGTTGACGGTCCTGTACCGCTGGAAGGCGCTGTTTCCCATCTACATCTACGTCCTGCTCATCGGGCTTTCCGAGGGCATCGGCACCTGGTGGCTCCCTTACCTCTACGTCTGGACCCTTCTCTGGGGCATGGTCATGCTCCTGCCGAAAAAAATGCCCAAGTGGCTGGCCCCCATTGTCTACGCCGCGGTCTGCGGACTCCACGGCTTCGGCTTTGGACTGTGGTGGATCCCCTCCCAGATGGCTCTCATGGGATTTTCCTTTGAGCAAGCCCTGGTCTGGTGGCAGTTCGGCTTCTATACCGCCGATATCCCCCACGGCATCGGGAATCTGGTGGGAAGTACCCTCATCATCCCCTTGGTGACCCTGATCCGTAAGCTGGATAAGCGACTGAAAGCGTAAAACATAAGAAACCTCCCGTGAGCATAATGCTTGCGGGAGGCATTTTTTGTGGGACGCAACGCGCAGTTTTTTTGTAGGGATGTACCTGTGTGTACGCCCGTGATACACAACAGGAAAGGGCACACACATAGGTGCGCCCCTACCGTCGCTCGGTTTAGAATGATTTAGTCCTCAATAGCCGCCTTCTGGGTCAGCACGGCCCGCATGATGGCGGGATCGAACTTGGGCTTGCGGTCATAGGTATACAGACCGTTGACCTCCTGCTCCACGTCGGTAAGCTGGGTGTAGCACAGAGCGCCCATCTTGGGGTGGAAGAGGATGGCCTCGGTGAGCCCCTTGAAGCGGGAGACGAACTCCTCCTCGGACATGGGCGCCTGGCCATAGCCCCAGCCCGCGTCCTCGGCGGGCGCCCAGCGGATGCCGCCGTATTCGGATACGAAGGTGGGATGCTCGGGCATGGACAGGGAGGGATTGAGCCAGTGGACGTCGTAGGTGCCGCCCTCCTTCAGAGGCTCCAGCTTCTTGGCGAAGACCTCGGGATTCTGCTCGTAGTCGTGGAGATCCATGATGTCGGTCAGCCCGTCGACGTGGACCCAGCCCGAGGCGTCGATGTACATACGGGTGGTGTCGTACTGACGGGTGACGGTAGCCAGGAAGCGAACGAATTGGCGGTCCTGGTTGGGCTGGGTCTCGTTGAGAGGACACCAGCCGATGATGGCGGGATGGTTGAAGTCGCGGGCCATGATCTCGCACCACTCGGGGAGGAAGTTCCGGTAGGCCGCGTCGCGGGAGATATCCAGGCACCAGTTGGCGTGCTCGCCCCAGACGATGTAGCCCTTCTTGTCGCAGAGAGACAGGAACAGAGGCTCGAAGACCTTCTGGTGGAGGCGGGCGCCGTTGAAGCCCATGGCCACCGAGCGGTCGATATCGGCCTCCAGCTCGGAGAGGGTGGAGGCGGTGTAGATGCCGTCGGGATAGAAGCCCTGGTCCAGCACCAATCTCTGGAAGACCGCCTTGCCGTTGAGGTAGAAGATGCCGTCGCGGCACTCGATCTTACGCATACCGAAGTAGGACTGTACGGTGTCCTCCCCCATGGTCAGGGTCAGGTCGTAGAGGCGGCCGTTGCCCACCTCCCACAGGTGCAGCTCGTCCAGTTCCACCTCCACCACGGCCTTGCCGCCGTGGACCACGGTGGTACCCACGCCCTGCTCCTTGCCGTCAAAGGAGGCCTTGGCGGTCAGGGTCATACCCTCGCCGCCCACAGCGTTCGCCTCGATGACCAGCTTCTTTCTCTCAATATCGGGGTAATACTTGGTGGAAGCGACGTAATCCATAGGCACGCACTCCAGCCAGGTGGTCTGCCAGATACCCGTGGTGCGGGTGTAGGAGCAGCCGTGGGAGTGGTAAAGCATGGACTGCTTACCGCCGGGCTGAGTGCCGGTGCGGAGGTGATCGGTGACCCCCACGGTAATGGTGTTCTCGCCCTCCTTCAGGGCCTTGGTAATGTCAAAGGAGAAGGCCACGTAGCCGCCGATATGGTCGCCCATATACTGACCGTTGACCCACACCTTGGTGAAGTAGTCGCAGCCACCGATATGGAACAGGACCCGCTTGCCGGCCCACGCCTCGGGGAGGGTCAGAGTCTTGCGGTACCAAACCCCCTCGCAGAAGTCCTTGTCGCCGATGCCCGACAGCTCGCTCTCGCGGCAGAAGGGGACCGTGATGGTCTCGGAGAAGGGGGCGCCGTTCTGGTAACCGCGCTGTTCACCGGAAAGTCCTCGGTCGGTCCGGTACTCCCAGGGGCCGTTGAGGTTGAGCCAATTGGCGTCGCCGCGGTCAAACTGGGGGCGGGGA
>JAGAIH010000513.1 GCA_017626655.1 Clostridia bacterium
GGTGTAGATGAGGCTGTCCTCGGGGATGACGTACTCGGCGGGGGCCTTGTGGTTGCCGTCCACGGGCTCGACGATGGTCTCACACTTGCCGAAGGGCTCGGCCAGATCCTCGGTGAAGGTGATCTTCAGCTCGGGCAGGGAATTCTTCTCCTGGCCGTCCGAGTAGAGGAAGCCCAGATTGCCGGTGGCGTTCTCGTCGGTCCAGACACCTACCGAGCCGCGAGGCTCGATGACCGCGAAGAGGTACTCACCCGCGGGCTGGGGATCGAAGGTGATCTTGTTGGTGGCGTTGTCCTTCATGGGGTCGAACCGCTGGGTAGCGATGGGCTCGGCCTTCATGGAGTCCTCGGGGTCTCCCGTCCACTTGTACAGGGCGAGGGTACAGGCGGAATCGGACTGGGTCCAGGTGGGCATGGCGAAGGAGAAGGCGGTGAACTCGCCGTTGACCTTAGCGCGGTAAGCGAAGCTGGTACTGACGCTCACAGCCCCGCGATTGCCCGTGCCGTTCTGGACGGACACCTCGGCGGCGGAGGTGGGAACGATCAGCCCCACGGCGCAGGTGGCCAGCATGAGGGCGGCCAGCAGGACGGTGAGGGCGCGTTTCATAGACGTGTGTTTCATGGTATGCTCCTTTCGGTTGGCTACAGGTATCAGGACAGCAGGGTCAGCACCTCGGCGCGGGCGGCCTCCACCTCTCTTGCGGTGGCGTGGAGGTCGGTAAACCCGGAGGCCACGCGGCGGGCGATGGCGCGGGCGGCGGCGGGGTTCTTCTCTCGCAGGAGATTGAGCAGCTCCCAATCCTGCAAGCCCTCGATGGTGCTCAGCCCTCGGGCGGAGAGCATGAGGCTGTTGCGCTGGGAGTCGGGGTAGACGATGAAGCCGTCACCCTTGAAGCGGGCGTCGGGATCCATACCGTAGAGGCCGCGGCCCCAGTGGTTGAAACCCCAATGGAGGAAGCCCGTGATGCCGTGGGTGAAGCAGGCCCACTTCATGAGGCGGGAGTAGAGGGGGGGCAGGTCGATGAACTTGTTCATCCAGCCCATCTCGAAGGGGTAGCAGCAGGAGTAGCACCAAACCTGATCCCCGGCCCGCTGGCGCTCCAGGTAGTAGTCCTTGCCTTCCTCGTAGACCTCGATGCGGGGGATATACTGGTCGCAGTAGCCCACCAGCGCGCGGGAGATGGTGTGGGTGTCCAGCGGCTCTCCGCAGACCACGCCGGGCATACATACGCGGCAGAGATCCTTGGCCCACTTCCAGAACTCGGTGGAGTGAGGCTCGTCCTGCAGCCGCATCTGGAGCATGGGAAGCCAGCCCTTCTCCTCGAAGTGCTTGTAGATGCCGCCGTAGAAGGCCTTGGCCCAGGCCTCGCATGCGGGGGTGAAGATCTCCAACCAGGATACGCCGCCGTTTTCGTCAATGGTCTGCATCCGTTTCCCGTCCACCGAGGCGATGATGGCGGCCATGGTGACGTAGCGGAAGGAGCCGTGGGCCAGGAAATGCTCCACGAACTTGTCAAACAGATCGAACTTCAACTCCCACTCGGTGTCGCTCACCCGCCTGGAGCCGCCGTCCGAGAGCAGGGTCATGACGGGGACGTGAAGGGAGTTGACGCGGAGGGTCTTCAGGGTCCTTGCGAACTCGGCCATGAGCGCCCACCAGCCCTCGTCGTAGCGGAGGTGGGTGTAGAAGGGCTGACAGGGGGGGACCTTGTGGGGGGGCTCCTTGGGGAAGAAGCCGAAGGGGTTGAGAAAATACTCGTGGCCGAAGGCGGAGTCCTTGGGCTCGGGGAGGGTGACGGGGTAGACCGTCAGCTTCCAGTCGATGCCGTAGTCCCCCAGGCTGGTGCGGACCGTCACCGTCACGGTGTGGGTTCCCACGGGGGCGTCGTAGCCCACGCGGAAGCAGACCCACAGGCTCTGGGCGACGTGGAGGGGGACGTGGACGGCGGTCTTGGATGACACGATATCGGGGTAGGGGACTCCGTCGTTGTAGACGCCGTAGTCGGCGAGGTGAGCATCGGCGGTGACATCGGCGGGGAGGCCCGAGACCTCGATACCCATAATGTCAAAGGCGGTCTCCACGTCCCGCAGGCAGACCTGACCGGCTACCAGCATGTTGCGGGCGGAATGGAGGGTGAGAGCGGTGGAATCCTCGGGCCATTGGCGGGTGTGCTTGAACACCTGCTCCGAGGAGGGGGTACACCAGATGTACATGGGGGATCTCCTTTCGGGGATGGATGGGGTTGTGGTTTTATTATACAAGAAAGGAGGGGGAGTGTCAAGGTTTTTGGTGAAATTGCTTGGAAAGTTTTTGGGAATGGAAAAGCCCCGCGCGGCGGCGGGGCAGATATTATGCTTGTGTTTTGGTGACCCACTCATTCCATCGGGGATCAGCCTTGATTTCTTTTTCGACCTGACTGTAATCCGGTAGGAACCACATAGGCCAATCATCGGGCAGATATTTTGCGATTTCCCTTGGTTCTCCCCCACGGAAACTGACCGCAGAAACCAGTGGTGCCGTGTAGGAATGCTCCTCCCCATCAAGCAAAGCCTCAAAGGCTTTTGCGTGTCGCAGTGCTTCATCGAGGGAGGCAAAGGCATCGTCATGATACCCGCGTTCCCATTGTACTCTGGAAAGATAGAGATACAACTCCGAGAGCTGACCATGGTATCGCCCCATATTGCCATCGTCACAGATCAAGTGAAAAACGGCAATGGCTCCCTTGATTTTCTCGATAGGTAGATCGCTCTCGTAATGGTTGCGGTTGGCTATGAGACTATACACCAGCTGCTCGGCAAACAGACTTGCCGTTTTCAACAGGAATTCACCTATATATCGAATGGCCTGCTGTCCGTCGGCCGCATAAGTCAGTTGATATTCCCGACAATTTGCCATTGGGGGCATTCGATTGGCATAGGCAATCCCCTTTTCGTATTCACCGATATTCCGATACTGCAAAACAAGAATGGATATGGCCTTTGTTACCGTCTCGCTGTTTTCGGCGTGATCCACCAAATATTCGCAGATCTTGACAGACTCCGCCCATAGGTGGTTCTTTTTGTGTCTTTCGTGATCGTGCAGCATATAGCCGTTGCCGTCATAGTCGATCCGTTCGCCATAGCGTCTCCAGCCGGCCTCAGAGAGCGTGTCGGCTAAGGCCAGAAGAAGCCGCTCATTCTGAGGAAATTCAGCAAGACCCTCGCGCAAAACGGCCAGGCATTCGTCTACCCACTCGTCGTCGCTCCTGGTCTTAATTCCGAACGCATCTACCCGGTCCAGGATGGCTTGGATCTTGCGATCCCGATCATTCTGATACCCAAACAATTCATCAATAGACACATGAAAGTAATTCGCGATCGCGGGCACGATCTCCATATCGGGGTAACTGCCCCCCGATTCCCAACGGGACACGGCCTGATTGGTCACGCCCAGCGCCTCGGCCAAGGCTTCCTGGGTGCGTCCGTCGCGGCGGCGCAGCTCCTTGATCTTGGTGCCAATGTTCAGTTGCATAACGGTTCTCCTTATTTGTGTTATCACCGGTGTGATGACAGTATAGCATAGTTTTTGGGAAAAATCAATTATCAAATAGTTGTTTGATGTCCAACTGACGGTTGGAATCACGGAAAGAAAAAAGCCGCCGTGCGGTCGGCGGGCGGAAATTTCCAAAAAGGTATTGACAAATGGGGAAAGGTAGGGTATAATAATGACGTAGGGGCTACCGATAGCGGTTGCTTCCTCGTGTACAGTTAAAAGATAACCGACGACTTGGAAGGTGGGCGGTTATCTTTTTCTATTATTATCGTTGTGACGGTAAAAACAGGATAGGATGAGAAATACCAGGCTGGCAAGCTTGAGAACAAAGTCTACAAGCTCGGGCCATGTAATGTACTGTCCCATGATATCACCTCCCCTCTGTGCAGAGCACGGGGAAGGAAAAAGATTTCAGCTTCCCCGTAGTGACACGGAGGAAGCAGACCGCCATCCGACAGAGTCAGAGACTGACCGTATCGGGTAGCATCCCTACGGGAGTCCAAAAGGATTCCGCGAGTAGTATAACACAAAAGTCAAATTCTGTCAATATTTTGGGGAGCGATCCCCAATTTTTTTATTCTCCCTTGACGGCTCCCCCGTTTTATGATACAATAGAACCAATCAAATCCCATCACGGAGGACAAACAAATGCTGAATAGATCCTACGCCACCTACGCCACCGAAAAAGCCGTCTCCCTCCTGGCCATTGACAGCCCCACGGGCTACACAAAAGCCGCCGCCGAGTGGGTGAGGGCCGAGTTTGCCGCCCTGGGCTACTCCGCCGAGCTCACCGTCAAGGGCGGAGTCCTTGTTGACCTGGGTGGAGAAGATTCCCCCGAGGGCGGTCTGCTCCTGGCCGCTCACGCCGACACTTTAGGCGGTATGGTGGCCGAGATCAAGGGGAACGGCCGCCTGCGCCTCACCAATCTGGGGGGCATGAAGGCCGACAACGGCGAGACCGAGAACGTCCGCGTCCACACCCGAAGCGGCCGTATCATCGAGGGCACCCTCCAGCTCTGCAACGCCTCGGTTCACGTCAACAGCGAGTACAGCTCCAGCCCCCGCAACTTCAACACCACCGAGGTAGTGCTGGACGAGGACGTAAGCTCCGCCGCCGACACCCGCGCCCTGGGCATCGAGGTGGGGGACATCGTGGCCTTCGAGCCCCGCACCCGTGTCACCGAGTCGGGCTACATCAAGAGCCGCTTCCTGGACGATAAGCTGTCGGTGGCCATCCTCCTGGGCCTGGCCAAGTACGTCAAGGACGAAAATATCACCCTCCCCCGCCACACCTATATCCACATCACGGTCTACGAGGAGGTAGGCCACGGCTGTGCGGCCTCCTGCCCCGCCGGGGTCACCGAGGGCATCAGCGTGGACATGGGCTGTGTGGGCAGCGGCCTGTCCTGTACCGAGCGTACCGTCTCCATCTGTGCCAAGGATTCCCACGGCCCCTACTCCTACGAGGTGGTAGGCAAGCTCATCGACGCCGCAAAGGCCGAGGGTGCCGACTACGCCGTGGATATCTACCCCTTCTACGGCTCCGACGTGGAGGCCGCCCTCTCGGCGGGGGCGGATATCCGCCACGGACTGATCGGCCCCGGTGTCTACGCCAGCCATGGCTATGAGAGGAGCCATGTGGATGGTGTCTGGAACACCATGAAGGTGCTGAAGGGCTACCTACATATCTGACCCGCCGCCAAAGAGCCGCTTACCCATTCCACCCACAGGAGGCTATCCGTATGAAGCTCGCCACCACCACCGCCGACTTCTCGGCCTACGCCAAGACCCCCGCCGCCGCTCTTGAACTGTTCGCCAGAAGTCCCTTTCGCTATATTGACCTGAACCTCCCCCACCGCTACATGGGCGAGGACTGGGAGCGCGTTACCCACGACGCGGGGGAGACCGCCGCCCGTCTGGGCATGACCCTCATCCAAGCCCACGCAGGCGACTTCCTTTCGGGCGGTGACTCCACCCCCCGCATCCCCGAGCTGACCCGCGCTATCCGCGCATGCGGTAGGCTGGGCATCCCTCAAATCGTCGTCCACGCCCAATGGGATACCGCGATACCCTATCCTGCGGGAATGGAGCAGTTCTTTACCTATAATAAGGGCCTCTACGAGCTTCTGTTTCCCGTGATGGAGGAGACGGGGGTCAAGGTCTTGATCGAGAACTCCTGCGAGGCCAACATGGGTCCCGCCTGCTACTTCATGACGGGGCGGGAGATGGTAGACTTTCTGGACTTCGTCGGCCACCCCCTCCTGGGTGTTGTCTGGGACACGGGCCACGCCAACTGTCGGGGGAACCGCCAGTACGAGGATCTCACCGCCCTGCGCGGCCGCCTGGACGGAGTCCACATCCACGACAACGACGGCCGCTGTGACGGTCACACCGCCCCCTTTATGGGGATCCTGGACTGGGACAGCGTCCTGCGGGGCCTGATCGACACCGACTACAAGGGGTACTTCACCTTTGAGTGCGACAACTTCCCCATGCGGGGCGGCGGGTGGCCCTACCTGCGGCGCAACGATCAGCCCGAGACGGCGCGGTTGCAGGATCCCTCTCTGGAGCTGAAGCTCATGGCGGAGAATTACCTGTATGAGACGGGGAAGTACATGCTTTCCCAATACGGGGCGTTTGAAGCTTGATTTGAACACGGAAAAAGATGAATATATACAACAATATTCACGAATTTATGCATAACCGCCCTTGAAAACCGCATAAACCCCCAAACATGGGGAATTATTATGCAAACTGCTCAAAATATCAATCCAATTGTTTACAAATTACACACAAATCACTATTGACAAAACCGTAACAAACTGGTATAATAGTCGCATATTTCATTTTTCAACGCATGAATATTCAAGGTTCATACAAAACGGAGGCACACCATGATCAACAAGGAAAACATCAAAAAAGTCGTTCTCGCCTACTCGGGCGGTCTGGATACGTCCATCATCATTCCGTGGCTGAAGGAAAACTACAACAACTGCGAGGTCATCGCGGTCTCGGGCAACGTGGGTCAGGCCGACGAGCTGGAGGGCCTGGAGGAAAAGGCTCTCAAGACCGGCGCGTCCAAGCTCTATGTCCTGGACCTCACCGAGGAGTACGTGGACGAGTACATCATCCCCTGCATGAAGGCAGGCGCCATCTACGAGGAGTACCTGCTGGGCACCTCCCACGCCCGTCCCTGCATCGCCAAGGGCCTGGCCGAGATCGCCATCAAGGAGGGCGCCGACGCCATCTGCCACGGCTGTACCGGTAAGGGCAACGATCAGGTCCGCTTCGAGCTGACCCTCAAGCACTTCTGCCCCGATATGCCCATCATCGCTCCCTGGAGAGAGTGGGATATCAAGTCCCGCGAGGAGGAGATCGAC
>JAGAIH010000514.1 GCA_017626655.1 Clostridia bacterium
CGGCGTCCTGCCAGGCGAAGTAAGCCGCCAGGCGGGGCTTGCCCGCGGCGATGGCCGCCCAGACCTCGGAGCGGATGGGACAGCCCATGCAGTTGGTGAAGTGATTATCGAACATACCCGAGAAGGGGGGCTTGAAGCCGTAGCGCATGGCGGTGCTGGCGTGGCCGTACTCGTCCCAGGGGAAGTAGCAATGCTCGCTCCACTCGGCGGCGATATGCTCGGCGGTGGTGTTCACGCCGTACATTTCCATGGCGTGGAGGTTGAGGAGCTGGAGATCCAGGTCGTCGTTGGGAAGGGCGCCCCTGGGGTCCAGACGGGGGTACCAGGTGAGGTCCATGACCTCCATGCGGCCCTCCACAGGGGTGCCGAGGGTACCGCCGATGTTCTTGCCCAGCCAGCAGGCGTATATCTTGTCATACAGAGTCGCGGTGTCCATATTCATCCTCCGTTTTTACCCGTGTGACACGGGTGTATATAGGTAGTTATATTATACCAAAAAACCCCCGTGGGGTCAAGGGGGTTGGGAAAATTTGCGTGAAATGTTGGCGTGGTCGAAATTTTTCCCCGAAAAATGGCAAAATTACCTTGACAAATCAACTTTCATAGGCTATAATAAAGACGTTGTTATAAAGGAAGGGTATGTTCCATACCCTATCACATCCGCACAGCGGAGGAACGGAGTGTACGCTTATGTTAGAGACCCTGAAGAAGCTTCTGGCTGAGGAGCTGCAGCTGGATCCCGAGACCGTGACCATGGACGCCGAGCTGGCTTCCGACCTCGGTCTGAACTCCATTGAGCTGGCCAACCTGATCATGCTCTGCGAGGAGAAGTTCGACATCACCATCGACGACGACGATATCCACAAGTTCGTGACCGTCGGCGACGTGGTGGAGTACCTCGAGGCTCAGCAGTAATTCCCTCACAGAATACGGCGCTACCGTTTGGGGCGCCGTTTTCTCTTGCGTACAAAGAAAGGATACATTCATATGGCCAAGATACATTGGAAGGGCTCCACCCTGCTGGGCCCCGTGCCCCCCGTCATGGTGACCTGCGGGGACATGGAAAACGCCAACATCATCACCGTCGCCTGGGCGGGGATCATCAACACCCATCCCCCCAGGGTCTCCATCTCGGTGCGCCCCACCCGCTACTCCTACGGCATCATCAAGGAGCGGGGGGAGTTCGTCATCAACCTGACCCCCGCCTCCCTGGTGCGGGAGTGCGACTTTTGCGGTATCTACACGGGAGCTAAGGTGGATAAGTTCGCCAAGACGGGACTTCACAAGGAGCCCGCGGCGGAGGTGGCCTGCCCCGTGATCGCCGAGTGCCCCCTGGCCCTGGAGTGCAAGGTGGTGGAGGTGATCCCCCAGGGGACCCACGACCTGTTCATCGCCGACGTGGTGGGGGTGGACGCCGACGAGTCTCTTCTGGACGAAAGCGGCAAGCTCTGCCTGGATCGGGCCCGTCTCACCGCCTTTGCCCACGGGGAATACTACGCCTTGGGGGAGGTCATCGGCAAGTTCGGCTTCTCGGTGGCTAAGGATCCCGTAAAGAAAAAGCCTCACCGTAAGGGGCAGGGCGGGAGCAAGTCACCCGCACCCAAGCCTCGCAAGAAGGCATAAGGATACCCCGCTCTGTATAGCACAGGGCGGGGCGTTCTTTATTATTCATCATCGGGATCGGACTCCCCCGACAGAGGATTGTGCCGCATGGCCTCCTCCATGCCGCGGTTGCTGACGTGGGTATAAATTTGGGTGGTGTTGAGCTGCTCATGGCCCAGGATGTCCTTGAGGACGCGGATGTCCACCTGCCCCGACTGATACATGAGGGTGGCGGCGGTGTGGCGGAGCTTATGCACCGAGTAGTGCTTGGACTCCAGCCCTGCCACGCGGAGGTATTTCTGCACCATGACCTGCACCCCCTGGATGGAGATCCGCGCCTGTCGGTTGGAGAGGAAGAGGGCGCGGTCGAAGCACTTTTCGTAGCGCTCGCTCTTGCGGACGGTCAGGTAGGCGTACAGGGCCTCGCGGCAGGCCTCGTTGAGGTAGATGATGCGCTCCTTGTTCCCCTTTCCCAAAACGCGGAGGGAGCGGAGGGAGGAGTCGATATCCTGGAGGTCGATGCCCACCAGCTCGCCCACGCGCATTCCGCAGTTGAGGAACAAGGTGATGATGCAGAAGTCCCGCTCGCGGTTCTGGGAATCGGTGTCGTTCAGCACCGCCGAGAGGAGGGCGCGGGCCTCGTCCAGGGAGAGGAACTTGGGGAGGGACTTTTTCCTTTTGGGGGAGTCGATGTTGGCGGCGGGATTGTCGGTGAGGTAGCCCCGCTTGTTGACCAGGAACTTGAAAAGGGCGCGGATGGCCGCCAGCTTGCGGGCCTTGGCGGCGGTCTGATTCTCCCGCTCGGAGTCGGCGTAGAGGAGAAAATCGTAGATCTGGTCGGTGGAGATCTCCCGCAGGTAGTCCAGATCCACCGACTCCACCGTGATCTCGCGGAATTTCTCGGGATCGTGGAGGACCTCGCTGTTCCCCTCGCAGAGGAGGTAGCGGAAGAAGGTGCGGAGGTCGATGAGGTACTGCTCCACGGTGCGCTGGGAGCAGCCCTGGATGACGGTCTTATAGCTGGCGAACTCCCGGACTACGGGGGAAAACTCGCTGACGCTGATCTCGTGACGCATGATGTCACCGCCTTTCTTGGGGAATGGTAGCTACTCTTAATTATACTAAATTCTTTTTTTCAAAAGTGGACAAAGTGTAAACTTTACGGGATTTATCCCTCTGCTCACGAAATTGTCACAACTTATCGTTATTTGGTAACAATTCCGTGGAAAAGAGGAAACATTTTTTCGGTATAATAAGGGACAATGCATATAGGAGTGTGACGAAATGAAAGCATTCTTTGAAAGATACTCTTACGAGAGCGTGCGCCTGGCCCTGAACCAGATCGCCATCTCCATGTTCGGCTTTGCCCTGGCCATGACGTCGATCAAGGCCGAGAGCGACAGTCTTCTTCTCTGGAGCAGTATTGCCTCCATCGTCTTCTACCTGGCCCTGACCTACGGCTCGGCCCACAAGACAGGCTCGGGGGACCGCCTCAGCATCCAGTACGGTAAGATCCCCTACCGCCCCTATCTGGGCTTGGTCCTCTCCCTCATCGCCAACTCGGTAAACCTCATCCTGGCCGCCCTCATTACCGTGGGACAGCTGACCGGGATCGGCGGGCTGGAGTCCATCCCCCGCTTCATCGCCCTCTTGATCCAGGGTATGTACCAGGGCCTGCTGGCCACCGTCAAGATCGGTGAGACCCCCCTCAACGGCATCTGGTGGAGCTACTTTATCATCACCATCCCCGCCATGCTCATCGCCACCCTGGGCTACATCGCCGGCGCCAAGGACTTCCACATCACCAAGATGGGGATCCCCGAGCTGCCCGAGTCCGACCGCCCCTCCAAGCAGGAGCTGCGGGAGCAGAAGGAGCTGGAGAAGAAGTCCCGCAAGTGATCTCCCGCTTTCGGTCATTCTGCACAGCCCGAGACCGAAAAAATATTGCGTTTTTTCCAAACTTTTTTTGAAAAAGCTCTTGCAATTTTCAACAACTTATGGTATAATACAGACTGTTGTCTTATGTTTGTAGGCGTGTCATAACCTGACAGGCCCGAAACCACAGTAAGGAGGTGTCAAGTCATGGCAAAGTGTAGTGTCTGCGGAAAGGGTGTTGTCTACGGTCAGAATGTTTCCCACTCCAACCGTAAAACCAATCGCACCTGGAAGCCCAACATTCGCAAGGTCAAGGCAGTCGTGGACGGAACTCACAAGACCGTCGCCGTTTGCTCTCGTTGCCTGCGTTCTGGTAAGGTCAACCGCGCCTGATCGGCGTAAACGCGCCTGATCGGCGTAAACGCGCCTGATTGGCGTAAGCGCGCCTGTTTGGCGTGATACCTTGCCCTTCAAGGATAGAAATCGGCCATTGTCGTTTCGACGGTGGCCGATTCCTTTTTTTATTTTTTCTATTGCCAAGCGGTGATGGTTGTGGTATAATGGGGGAAAGGTATGTAAATTGGGGTTTATCGAACTGTTCGGCACGATGGCTCGGTTGC
>JAGAIH010000515.1 GCA_017626655.1 Clostridia bacterium
CAGCAAGGTCTCCGGCACCGCCGAGCGTCCCCGTCTGGCTGTGTATCGCTCCAATGCTAACATCAGCGCTCAGATCATCGACGATGTGAAGGGCGTGACCCTCGTTGCCGCTTCTACTTACGGCGCAGGCTTTGAGGGCAACGGCAGCAACAAGGCTGCCGCAAGAGAAGTCGGCAAGATGATTGCCGAGAAGGCTATCGCACAGGGAATCACCGAGGTCGTGTTCGACCGCGGCGGCTACCTTTATCACGGACGTGTATCGGAATTGGCTGAGGGTGCTCGCGAGGGCGGCCTGAAGTTCTGATTGTCCCGCAGGATTTCGCGGCTTTTGCCGCGGATCCCCACGGAAGCCCATCCGACATAGGGTCGGATCGGTTCGGTTTGTACACGCTCTGCGGTCTTAGCCGGCCGCATGAGTAACATTTAGGAGGAAACAAAACTATGGCTAACAAGTTTAATCCGGCAGAGTTCGAGCTGAAGGAAACGCTCGTCGCTCTGAACCGTGTTTCCAAGACCGTTAAGGGTGGTCGTGTGGCTCGCTTCGCAGCTCTCATGGTTGTGGGCGACCAGAACGGTCACGTCGGTGTTGGTCTTGGTAAGGCTGCCGAGGTTCCCGAGGCAATCCGCAAGGGCATCGAGGATGCCAAGAAGAATATGATCACCGTCTCTCTGAAGGGTACCACCATTCCCCACGAGGTCACCGGTGAGTTTGGCGCCGGCCGCGTTATGCTCAAGCCCGCTGCCCTTGGTACCGGTATCATCGCCGGTGGTAAGGTCCGTGCCGTCCTGGAGTGCGCCGGTATCTCCAACATTCGTGCTAAGTGCCTGCGCTCCGATAACCCCACCAACGTGGTGAAGGCTACCATCGCAGGACTTTCCGAGCTCCGCACCGCTGAGGAGGTCGCTAAGATCCGCGACATCCCCGTGGAGCAGGTTAAGGGTTAAGGAGGCGTATGACAATGAAGAAGGTAACACTTAAGAAGAGTCTGATCGCCGCTAAGCCCAACCAGAAGGCTACGGCTCAGTCCCTGGGTCTGCGTAAGATCGGCGACAGCATCGTCCACGCTGACGACGCCGTCCTCGCCGGCAAGATCAAGGTTCTCGCTCACCTGGTTGCGGTCGAGACCGTTAACGACTGATAAGGAGGAGAACGAATATGAAACTCAATGAACTGAGACCCGCTGAGGGCTCCACCAGAGAGTCCTTCCGCGTTGGCCGCGGCCCCGGCTCCGGTAACGGTAAGACCGCCGGTAAGGGCCACAAGGGTCAGAATGCCCGCTCCGGCGGCGGTGTCCGCCCCGGTTTCGAGGGTGGTCAGCTCCCTCTGTACCGTAAGCTCCCCAAGAGAGGCTTCCACAACAAGTTCGCTACCGTCTACGTGACCATCAACGTTGGCGCTCTGGAGCACAAGTTCCAGGACGGCGAGACTGTGAATCTGGAGACTCTGCTCGCAAAGAAGATCATCCGCAAGTCTTGCGATGGTCTGAAGGTCCTGGGTGATGGCGAGCTCACCAAGAAACTGACTGTTCAGGCTGCCGTTTTCTCGGCAGCGGCTAAGGAGAAGATTGTAGCAGCAGGTGGACAGGCAGAGGAGGTATAATATGTTTCAGACGTTAAAAAACGCGTGGAAAATTCCCGAGCTGAAAAATAAGATCCTCTTCACTCTGATGATCATCATCCTGTACCGTCTGGGCTCCAACCTGCCCATGCCTTGGGTAGATCCCTCCATGTTTGAGACCTACTTCAACGCAAGCGGTAACGCTCTTACCTGGCTGAACATGCTGTCGGGTGGCGCTCTGGCACAGGCAACTCTGTTCGCTCTGTCCGTGTCCCCCTACATCACTTCTTCGATCGTGATCCAGCTGCTGACCATCGCCATCCCCAAGTTCGAGGAGTGGGCGAAGGAAGGCGAGGCCGGCAAGAAGAAGCTCTCCGCTATTACCCGTGTGCTGACTGTGGGCCTGGCTCTGGTCACCGCTATCGGTTACACCATGTTCATGGCTCAGCAGGGTATGCTCACCATCGACAAGGAGTCCGGTTACAGATGGTTCGTCTACGTGGTGCTGGTCCTGACCTACTGTGCCGGTGCTTCCGTCATCATGTGGCTGGCCGAGAAGATCAACGAGAAGGGTATCGGTAACGGTATCTCCATCATCCTCTTCGCCAACATCATCGCCCGTCTGCCCGCCATGGCCGGCAACATCTGGAGCCGTTGCTTCAAGCGCTGGAACATCTTCGTGGAGAAGGAAGTTGAGAACTGGAAGGCCATTCAGATCCCCGTGGGTATCGTTTGCCTGCTCCTGTTCCTGGCTATCCTGCTCCTCGCTGTGATCGCCGTGGTCTGGTTCTCCAACTCTGAGCGCCGCATCCCCGTCCAGTACGCCAAGCGTGTGGTCGGCCGTAAGATGTACGGCGGTCAGTCCACCACCCTGCCCCTGAAGCTGGATATGGCCGGCGTTATGCCCGTCATCTTCGCCAGCTCCATCGCTTCCATCCTGCCTACCATCGCGGGCTTCATTCCCAACTCCGGTTTTGGCAAGTTTGTGAACAACTACCTGGGGCACACCAGCTTCCCCTACATCGTGTTCCAGATCATCCTGATCATCGCGTTTGCTTACTTCTACATCATGATCTCCTTCAATCCTGTGGAAGTATCCAACAACCTGCGTAACAACGGCGGCGCCATCCCCGGCATCCGTCCCGGTAAGCCCACCGTTGACTATATCAAGAAGATCCTCAACAGAATCACTCTGCTGGGCGCCATCTTCCTGTGCGGCCTGTCCGGTATCCCCATGATCGTCAATGCCATCTGGTATGCCATCGACGGCGTCGGTATCTCCGACCTGGCCTTCAGCGGTACCTCTCTCCTCATCGTGGTCGGCGTCGCTCTCGAGACCTTCCGCGAGCTGGAGGCTCAGATGACCCTGCGCAACTACAAGGGCTTCCTTGATTGATGCGCCGCGTCTATGGACCGTATGAATCAACACGTTAACCCCTATGACACCCCTTCAATCTGATACGGAGGAGATAACAACATGAAACTGATTTTATTGGGCGCTCCCGGCGCCGGTAAGGGTACCCAGGCAGCCAACATCTGCGCGAAGTATGGCATTCCCGCCATCTCCACCGGTGACGCTCTGCGCGCCGCAATCAAGGAAGGCACCCAGCTCGGCCTTGAGGCCAAGAGCTACATGGATGCCGGTAAGCTGGTTCCCGATGAGGTCGTGATCGGTCTCATCAAGGAGAAGCTCTCCAGCGACTCCTGCAAGAACGGCTTCATCCTGGACGGTTTCCCCCGCTCCATCCCCCAGGCCGAGGCTCTCGACGCCATGGGCATTCAGATGGACGTAGTCCTGAGTCTGGAGGTCGCTGACGAGAAGATCGTCGAGCGCATGAGCGGACGTCGCGTCTGCCATTGCGGCGCCTCCTACCATGTGGCTTACCTCCCCCCCAAGACCGAAGGCATCTGCGACAAGTGCGGCGCTGAGCTTTATATCCGCGACGACGACGCAGAGGCAACGGTCCGCAAGAGACTGGACACCTTCCACGCACAGACCGAGCCCCTCAAGGACTACTACGGCGCTAAGGGCATCCTGGTGACCGTACAGGGCCGCGAGGAGGTGGAGGATACCTCCGCCGCCGTTCTGGAGGCTCTGGCCGCCGTAAAGTGCGCTGACTGATTCAGCTACGCGAGGTTTTCGTCTCATGATCCAACTCAAAAACCCTGATCAGATCAAGATCATGAGGGAAGCAGGACGTATCACGGGTGAAGCTCTGCTGGTCGCCCGTGACCACGTCCGCCCCGGCATCAGTACCTACGAGCTTGACCGCCTGGTGCGGGAGAGCATCGAGAAGGCGGGCGCCAAGCCCTCCTTCCTCGGGTACGGCGGCTTCCCCGGAAGCGCTTGCATCTCCATCAACGACGAGGTCATCCACGGGATTCCTTCCAAGAAGCGGTTCCTGGAGGAGGGCGATATCGTCAAGGTGGACGTGGGCGCCTTCTACAAGGGCTTTCACGGTGACAGCGCCCGCACCATTCCGGTGGGACGGGTCAGCGATGAGGCAATGAAGCTCATCGAGGTCACCCGCGCCTCCTTCTTCGCAGGAGTCGATCAGCTCAAGATCGGCAACCGCCTGGGAGACGTAGGAGCCGCCATCGACAGTCTGGTCGTTTCCAACGGTTTTTCCACCGTCAAGCGTTACATCGGTCATGGCATCGGCCATGAGCTTCACGAATCCCCGGACGTGCCCAACTACGGGACCCCGGGCCGCGGCACCCGCCTGTGCGCCGGTCTGGTCATAGCCATTGAGCCTATGGTCAACGTCGGCACCGAGACGGTGCGTGAGCTCTCCGACGGCTGGACAGTCAAGACCGCTGACGGCGCTCTGTCCGCCCACTATGAGAACACCGTGGCGCTGACAAGTGACGGTGTCATCAACCTGACCCTCATCGAGCAGGATTTCTGATCGGTAGGGCACACCACAAATATCAGATACAAGAGAGGAAATTCTTCATGGCGAAGGATGATGTCATTGAGTTTGAAGGCGAGGTTGTGGAGGCTCTCCCCAACGCCACCTTCAAGGTGCGCCTGCCCAACGGTCACGTGGTGACCGCCCACATCTCGGGTAAGCTGCGCATGAACTATATCCGCATTCTCCCCGGCGATCGCGTGACCATCGAGGTCTCGGTCTATGACCTGGACAAGGGCCGCATCACCTGGAGATCCAAGTAATACCTGAATTTTGAG
>JAGAIH010000516.1 GCA_017626655.1 Clostridia bacterium
CAGACCTGGCCCTGGCCCTCCCCGAGACCGTGATCTCGGTTCTGCCACCCGAGGTGGCCGTGGCCTTCCTTCTGAACGATACCATCACCGAGGACAAGCCCCGCGAGGCCGTAGAGGCCGAGTGGATGGAGACCGTGGCCTCTCCCATGGCCGCCGCCGAGTCGGGTGACATCGACGATATCGTCCCCGCCGCCGAGCTCCGCGCCCGCCTGTCCTCCGCCCTCTATATGCTGGCCGAGAAGGCCGACACCACCCCCGACCGCAAGCACGGCGTGCCTACGCTGTGATGATCGGGAGGTAACCGTTATGGTCCAACTGAACCTCAAACGCCTGATTGCTTTTTCGCTGGCTTTGCTCACTTGTGTGGGGCTTTCATCCTGCGATATGAACCTTGAAACAGATAATCCCGGCGCTGGTATTATCCTCGGTAAGAGTGATTTTGACCATTACGTTGAGTATCTCAACAGCCTTGAGGATGAGCGCCAGGAGTTTTCCAACGGATATATGTATAGGGTCGTGGTTCAACCCGTACAAGAACAGAAAGACACCTATGTCAGGATCCAGAGCGTCATGGACGGAAAGAGCAGTCAGACCGATATACACTACTATTCCGTCGCCGTCTCGCTCTTGATTCCCGAGGGAGGGAAAAATTCAAAGTACAGTTTTGAACTCTCCGAGTATAGAGGCGACGGAACCCACACGGTATTGGTCCGGGCCTCCGGCGTTATGAATACAGCCGAATATGACGGAGCCTTACCTGCGTTTCAAGAGTATACCGCCAACGCGGACGTAGATCTTGAGGACGAGAAGACTTACCTGAATATGGCATCCGAGGAAGTGAACTTCCTTCTGATCGCTACGGCTACCATGATGAAACAGGCGAATCTGACCATTTCCGCTTTGGGCTTCACCTATGAGGTACAGCCTCTTGAAAGCGAGACCTCCTCACTCCCCACTCCCTGACCCCGACAGCCTTGCCTGTCCTATCTCGCCTCTCCCGATGGAGAAATGAGAAATTTGTAATTCCCACGGAGGACATTCATGAAAAGAATCATCAGTCTGACCCTGGCTGTGGTGCTGCTCGTCACCCTGGCTCTCTTCGCTACGTCCTGTAGCATGGAGAGCATGACGGGCTACACCAAGCTCAGGGATCATATCAAGGCGGTCGGCGGCGACGAGCCCGTCGTTACGCTGGATGCGGCCAAGGTCGGGATCAACTCCGCCTCTGTGTCCGTCGTCACCACCGAGGAGGGAGAGCAGTACGTCTGCCTCATCGGTTACGCCGTCAATACGACCAGCGGCACGGTCTACCAGGTCCGCCTGGAGTTGACCGACAGCCCCGAGAAGGCCGAGCTGATCTACGAGGTCCTGAACGCCTCTACCGCCCAGCGCATCGCCATGGGTACCGCCACGGTCCTGCTCACCCACTATACGGGCGAGGATTTCATCACCTTCGAGGAGGTGGAGAACATCAACGCCGCCTCCGAGCTGACCCACCGCCGCCAGGCACAGGTCCTGCTCAACTCCCTGCTCCTGGCCCTGGACACCTACACCACCGCCAATATGGACATGGATCTCCACGACTACGGCTTCATCGCCCTGTCGGCCAAGTATATGGCTCCCGTGGAGTCTGCCGAAGTCCAGGAGGACCTGGGCGGTGCCTTCTCCCCCGCCCGCCTCAGCATGGCCGGTCTCATGATTATTCAGGGCGTGGGCATGGTGTTCCTGGTCCTGGCCATCCTGTGGATGGTGCTTCTGATCTTCAAGAAGGTATTCTATAAGGATCCCAACAAGCAGGACAAGAAGGAGGAAGCCCCCGTCGAGGCTCCCGCTCCCGTAGCCGCTCCCGCTCCTGCCGATGACGGCGCTCTGGTGGCCGCGATCACCGCCGCCGTGGCCGCCTACATCGACTCCGACCCCGCACTCTCTTCCCAGTTCGCCGGAGGCTTCCGCGTCGTTTCCTTCAAGAA
>JAGAIH010000517.1 GCA_017626655.1 Clostridia bacterium
GGATTGCTTAATTGATATCAATGGCGTTTTTCTGCATGGCTTTTCGGAAATTCGCGGCGATGGTCTCGCTTTCAAAATCTGCCAAGAACAGCCGATCGCGTAATTTTCGCGTTGCCGTACACATAGCGAAAATGAGACCGCAACCACCGCAGATCAGCACTGCAAAGACAAGGACGAGACAGAACCCCACAAGTCCTGTCCAGATCGCCGCTAAAACCAAAAGCAGGGTAAATATCGACGCAAAGATCAGGAGAAGGATGCGGCTGACCCGCTCTCCGATGGAAGCGCTACGGGACGCGGACTTGAATGTTTGGGTATATTCTTCTTTTTCAGCAAATCCATGCTCCATGAAATGCAGGGTTGCTCCCTGTGCTTTGGGAAAGAGGCGGGAGTAGACCAGCCCGGGTTGGGGATAGGCCCTGTGGCGTTCAATGGTAAAGACCGTGTCGGGGGTGACCTCAAAGCGGTATCGAGTATCCAGTGCTAAGCGGAAGTAGGGCTTTTGCATGGCCGAAAGTGCTTCTGCCAAAACCGAGGGAGAGGAGAGCTCTCCGGCGATCGCCTGCTCGGACATAGCTTCGCTGGGATGCGTATGGGAAAGGGTGAAATCCGCGATCCCATCGCAGGGAAATTCAAGGGTCTGCCCCACCGCGATGTCGTATGAACGACCGTCCATGCGGAGGATCACGGGAGATGGTGAGTTGTTTAAAAAAATCATGGCGTTTTCCTTTGTGGCGAATGTCAAGATCGAGTTGTCTCCACCCGTTTGATGGCGTAGACGTGATGGATCTGCATGGGATAGCTCTCGGCGATCTCCCCGCTATACACGATCTCCACGGTGTCCCCCGCAGCAAGCCCCAGATCCTCTCGGGTCACCCCGTCGGGAAAGGATACTACGCAAGGACCGATCTCGGTCTCCACCAAAAGGTAAGCATCGTAGATCTCGGTTACCGTACCCATAAGGGTAGCGCGGTTGCCCATGCCCTCACAGCCCACAACGCAGAAAATGGTGAGCAGGCAGAGACAGATGATCCAAATTCTCTTCATAGGAGTCTCCTCTGTAAGGGTATGCGCGGCATTACCGCACATCCGCGCAGAGATACCAATCCCCCCGCTTCCTCGTCCTCGCCACCACATACCATCTCTCGGTGGTCTCGGTCACAGGCGAGAAGTCAAAGTCAGCATACATCCCGCAAAGATCGAACCCCGCCTCGTCCAGGGCGGCAGTCAGCTCCGCCTCGTCAAAGCACCGCTCGGTCTGCTCCTCGTCGGAGCGGGTATAGGTACCGTCCTCCCCCTCGGCAAAGAGGGACAGGTAGAACCGGCACAGCCGGCTCTCGGGATCGTATTCATTCTGCCAGCCGCAGAAGACCGCGCGGCCGTCCCCGTCCTCATCCTCCAGGATATACGCATTGTTTCCGTAGGTGTGGGCAAACTTGTAGGGGCTGTTGACGTCAAAGACCAGAAGCCCCCCGGGGGCAAGGTAGAGGTGGATACACCTCAGGCACGCCAAAAGATCCCCGTCACCGCAGAGATAGTTCAGACTGTCGAGACAGCACACCGTGGCGTCCACGGTGCCGTACAGCTCGAAGTCCCGCATATCCTGTTGCAGGAAAAGGGGAGCGGGGTGCTTTGCAAGTTCTTCCATGGCGGCATCCGTATCGAATCCGTCCGGGTCAAGCCCCAACTTCTCACAGGCCTCCTCAAACAGGCGGTCGGTGCGGTCGTTGTTCTTGTCACTTGCCTCGGAAAGCATTTCGGCGCTGCCGTCGATGCCGATCATATCGTACCCGCGGTCGGCCAGCGGGAAGGTCATGCGCCCCGTGCCGCAGGCCAGATCCAAGACGATCTCGGGCCTCGCGGGGAGAAACTTACCGAAGCAGGCCTCGATAAAGTCACTCCACCGCTCGTAGTCCACGTCGGCGTTGAATCGGTCGTAGGCAGAGGCGATGGCGCGGTATCCGTCGTACATAGGTGTCCTCGAAAAATGGTAAGCAGGGAAAGGGGATCAGGAGCGGCGGCGGTCGGTCACCCCGGGGTGGCGGTTGGCCTCCAGGCTGTCCAGGGCCTTGTTGTAGCCGTCGCTGCCGTACTTCAGGCAACGGTTGACACGGCTAATGGTGGCGGTGCTGAGCCCCGTCTGGGCGGCGATGTCAGCGTAGACGGCGTTGGCCCGCAGCATACGGGCGGCCTGCATACGGCGGGACATCTCCTGTAGCTCGGAAACGGTACACAGGTCCTCAAAAAAGCTGTAGCAATCCTCAACAGTCTCGAGCGTCAGGATGGCTTCAAACAGAAAATCCAGCTTTTCGTCCTTGATCTTGCTTGCCATGGTGAAACTCCTTTCGGGACGAAGGGGAAACCTTCGTCTTCTTTGGAACTATTATACCACAAATTTCCCCCGATGTAAAGGGGATTGCATAAATTCCACAAAAAAATTCGTGGTTTCTGCCATGTTGCCCGCCTTGGGATTTCACCGCGATATGGCAGAATATCGCTGATATTACAGAGATTGCTGATACCACTGTTCTCGGAGCCGGAGCGCGCGGATACCGCTCCGCCGCACAAAAAGCCCCCGCCTTGCGGCGGGGGTGGCAGATCAGTTAAAGATTTTCCACAGCTTCTCGAAATCAGGAAGCACCATACCCGGCTCCGAAGCGGCAATACAGCTTCGAACCCACTCCATAAACTCCACGCGGCTGGCGGCCTGCGCTTGGCTGCGGGGCTTGAGATCCTCGTACATCTTGGCGTAGAAGTCGATAAGCTTCTGGGCGGTGGTCTCGCGGCATCTCACTACGTCGGCAATGCCTTCGGCTACCGATTTCGCGGAGCCTCCGCAGGGGGTACCCTCGTTTTCAAGATGTCCCAGCTCGGAGATGGCGAGGTGGATGTGGTCTACCTGGCTGGTAAGCAGCTCGATCTGCTTCAGAGCGTACTCATAGGTATACTTCTCTGCGGCAGTTTCGGTTGCGGTCGTTTCGGTATTCTCGGTATTGTTGATCTGTTCGTTCATGGTATGATCCTCCAAAATCATAGTTTGATTTGGCGGACACGCCAGAATGATGACGGTTTGGCTTTCGTCTGCGAAGCGTGCCCTGCCGTGTTTCACGAGCCCTCGGGCCCGTTTGGTGTAGGTCGCTTCATACTCGTTGCCGGCTTCATCCAGAACCCGCACTCGCTTTGGGGATGTGGATGCTTCGGTCTCAAGTATTCCGTATTTTTGCAATGGGTGTCTCCCCCCGTTCAGTTTTTTCGCCGGCAAGGTATGCCGATCCTTTTGTTCCGTTTTGCCCGTTTTTTGTGATGGGTGCCGTCCCCGGGGATGGTAAGTCCTCATCGAAAATTATACCGCAAAGGGTAGGATTTGTCAATACCCTTTGCGGTTTTTCTCTTATGATGGATTACTGTTTGCTCGGCTCCCCGCCCGTAGAGGTGAACACGATGCTTCCCTCCTTATCGGTGCGGTGGATCTCCAGCTTCATAGCCTCGTAGCGAGCCAGGATCTCCTGCTTGGGATGGTCGTAGGTATTGCCCTCACCCACCGATATGACGGCATGAACGGGGGTGACAGCGTCCAGGAAGGCTTGGCTCGACGAGGTATCCGAGCCGTGGTGGCCAGCCTTGAGAATATCGCAGTCCAGCGTACCCTTGAATTGGTAGCGGTTCAGCATCTCGGCCTCGGAATCCACCTCGGCATCCCCCGTGAACAGGACGGAGGTATCCCCATAGTCGGCGCGGATGACCACGCTGTAATTGTTGGTCTCGGTATAGGAGGTGCTGATGGGTGCGAGAATGGTACAGGTCAGCTCGCCCACCTTGAAGGTCTTATCGGGAACGGCTTCCATAACGTCGCATTTTTCCGCCTCGATGGCATCCATCATACGCTCGAAGGTCTTGGAGGTAGCGGTGGCGTCGGGCAGAACCACACATTTGACGTTGTAGGTATTCAGCACCATATCCGCACCGCCGATGTGATCCTCGTGGGGATGGGTGAAGACGGCGTACTCGATGTCGGTGACACCCAGGCTGTCCAGGTAGGCCTTCAGCTCGTCCTCGGAGGAGTTGGTGCCCGCGTCGATGAGGATATCCCCCTTTTCGGTGCGGATGAGAGCGGCATCGCCCTGGCCCACGTCGATGAAGTGGAACTGCACCTCACCGCCGCTGACGGGGGCGGAAGTATGATTTCCCAGCATATCGGGGACAAAGATCACCCCAAGAGCGGCCAGCGCCGTAATGAGGAGGGTGAGCATGACCCCTACGAGGGTCTTCGGCTGTTTTCTTCTTGGTTTTGCCATGAATCGCTCCTTTCGGTCAGAGGGTGATCTCGATATAGGCGGCGCGGTTGCCGACGGGGAAGGCGGCGGTCAGGCAACCGTCGTTCAGAGAGCAGCCGAAGCCCGCGAGATCGGGGTAGGTACGGATAATGGCGGCGTTGTCGGTGATATAGGGGGTAAGGTCAATGGTGGCTTGGGTCTCCTCGGTGCGGGTCTGCCAGACCGCCAGCAAAAGCTTCCCTTCTTTCTCGTTCAGCAGTCCCAGGGAGGTATGGCCGCCATCGCTCATGCGGGAGAGGCCCGTGGGATAGACGGGAATCGCCCCCGCGAGGGTAGCGCGGTTCTCCTTATAGATGGAAATAGCGTCGGAAATGAGCTTCTTGTTGAGCTCGTCGGCGTAGCAGATACGCCCCGACAGGTACATAGCCCCCATCATGCCGCTGACCATGTTGTAGGCGGTCTGCCATCCGTCAGCGCAGGAGGCAACGGTGTTCTTGACGCTCTCGCCCGTCAAGGGGAACACGTCCCCCTGCTCCCCCATTTGGTGGAAGTCCACGGGGTAGGGGTAGGCCCAGACGCCCGCCCGCTCGGGGGGCATGACCGCCAGCATACCCTGGAGGATGGAAGGATAGCGGTCGTAGTACTCCTGGTCGCTGGTGGACTGGATGTGGAAGTGGGACAGGGTGCTGTGGTCGCACCGCATGGCACCCGAGCCGCAGTTCTCGATCATAAGACCGGGGTGGGTAGAAATAACCTCGTCTATGAAGCGGTAGAATGCCTCGGTGTGTCCCCGCAGAGCCTCGGCCATGGACGCATCCTCCCCGTTCAGGGGGTCGATACCGATGCCCGTGGAGTGGTTATAGTCATTCTTGATGAAGCGGACGCCCATACCGTAGAGGTGATCGAAGACCTGCATAAGGTGGTCGCGCACCACAGGCTGACGGAAGTCCACGAAGCACTGGCCTTTGCCGATGGGGTGGCCGTGGCGGGTCAGCAGGGCTTCGGGGTGAGCCTGCGCGAAATCCGAGGCTGCGTCCGCCGTCTCGATCTCCAGCCAGACACCGGGAAGCATCCCACGTTTCTTGATCTCGGCCAGAATTCCTTGGAGTCCTCCCTCGCCGAATAGCTCGTCGCAGGGCTGCCAGTCGCCGTTGTGCTTGTACCATTCGCCCCTTTTTCCGAACCAGCCCGCGTCGATGCAGAAGACCTCACAGCCCGCCTCATGAGCGGCCTCGATGAGGGGCATGAGACGGTCGAGGGAGGGCTGAGCCCAGAGGCAGTTCATGTAGTCGTTGAAGCACACGGGGACGTGACCCGTGGGGAAATCGGTATGGTAGGTGGCGCGCTTGTAGGCGGTTATTTCGGCCACGGCCTCCTCGAAGCCGCCCTTGACACAGCCGTACAGGGCAGGCGGGGCGGTGTAGGTCTCACCGGGCTTCAGCTCCTTGTACCAGCCGCCGTTCTTCTCAAAGGCGGCGGTGAGCAGGACACAGAGAGCGGAGTTCTCCCTGTAGCCCTTGGCGCTGACCTCGATGTACCAGTTGCTTCCCGTCAGAATCTCGAAATAGTGGGTCTCCCCCGTCTCGGTGTCCTCAATGAAGATGAGGGGATAGTGGCGAGAGGTGGTCCAGCTTCCCTGAGAGTAGAGGCGGAAGGCGGTCTGGTGGCCGTGGTTGTAGGTGGGGTAGAGGCCCAGCTCCTCGGCGGTGGCTTTGCGCCATTGACCCTCGCCCTGCCAGACCGAGTGACAGTAGTGGATGATAAAGCGGTCCTCGTACCAGCGGCGGCCCTCGGCGCCGATGCCCGTGACAAAGGCGGAGGACAGGCAATCCACCAGCAGGGACTCTGCCCCGTCGTTGCGGAGGGTGGTGGTGAGGCGGGTCACGCCGATGCCGTCGAAGGTCTCGCGGGACTCGGTGACGGTGGCGTTATGGCCGTTCAGCTTCCAGACCGTTTCGCCACGGTGTCCATCGCCCGAAATAAGCTCGGCACGGTCATTGGCTACGTCGTCATTGTGGTAGGGTGTGCAGGATTCGGCGTTGAAGTTGAGATAAAATGCAGGGATGGGCATTCCGTTCTCCTTTCCGATGTAAGATCGATAGCCGCTTGCAAAATGCTTCAAATTTGGGTGAACATTTTGCAATCGCCCGGATGTAAGATCGACAAACGGCGCGGGCTCTGTACCCGCTCGGGTAGCTTGCTCGCGCCGTTCTGTTCAAGACTATGTTCGTTGCCCGGGCTTCGATCACTCGGCAAAGCCCGAGTTGATGAGGGCGGTGAGGCCGTCCAGAGCGGCATCCTCGTCCTGGCCGTCCGCGATGAGGGTGACGGTCATACCCTTGGCGATACCCAGAGAGAGCACGCCCAGAAGGCTCTTGGCGTTAACCTTTCGGTCATCCTTCTCCACCCACAGGGTGCACTTGTAGCAGTTGGCTTTCTGAATAAAGAAGGTAGCAGGTCTTGCGTGCAGACCGCTGGCATTGGTAATGACAACTTCGCGACTTTTCATGACTCATTCTCCTGTTCAAAATATAGACGCGGCCCGCGTCGGGTGCCGACGAGTAGAGGGACGGCACCATGAGACCGGCATAGGGTCGGAGGCCGTCGCGCAATACGACGATTCTACACCTGTAGTATACCAAAAATCGCGTAAGAAATCAAGTGTCAATATTTAGGATTTTTCATAATCCCAAAGGCTTTTTTTTATCATTTTATACAAGTGGCCGTGAAAAACTCAAGAATGCTCCCGAATGGAGGTGATACGGACGGTCAGAAGGGCCCGATCGGTGCGCACCTCCAACACGCTGCCGGGAACCAGGATCCTGCCGCTGTCCCCCACGTGGAGACCGCCGTCCTCCCGAAGCGTTGCGTTCGTGCAGATCATACAGCCCGATCCCGTGACACGATGATCCCCCGTGCTGTCCGTGGACGCGGAGGGGGTCAGCGCGACGGTATACTCCCCCGTGGCCGTATCCCGGTAAACACCGATATAGCCCAGACGGACGTCGTTTTCGTACAGGTAGACGGCGTCGAAGCCGCGCACCTCGGCTAAAACCTCCTCGTGAGTCTCCTGTACCTCAAAGTAAACACGGTACATGGCGGACGTGGCATCCCCTTCCCTGCGTGCGGCGTAGACCACACGGTAAACAAGGCCGGCCACGGCCACCAGCACAAGCAGAAGGATCACGGTATCCACCGCAGACCAACGGAGCTTTTGCTTTGCGGTATTCAATTTTTTCATAGCTCCCTCCTTATCCCGAGATATCGGGTTGGAGACCGTCGGGGGTTGCGAACACCGTCCCCGCCTCGGTCTCTCCGACGGCTTCGTCGCTCTTTTCGTGCATGGAGATCACGGTTCCCTCGGCGATCAGACCGTCTGCGCGGAAGACCCCCTCCATGCCGGCCAGGAGCATGGTCATGCCCATACGGTAGCCCTTCCCCTCGCGGTAATGGGCAGTAGCCTCCACCGTCAGGTACAGATTCAGGGTATTATTCCCATCCTCACCGGATACGAGCACCGTGCGGACGTCGGTCACGGTACCCAGACAGTCTGCGTCCGTGCGGTCGGAGCTCCAAAGCGGGCGATCCGTCATGGTGGGACGGCTATCCTGGCCGTATTTGACCATGGCGGGATCCAGGCCGATCATCTCGACGCAGAAAACCACATCACGGGTCTCCCAGGTCGGCGCATACAGCTCGCGAATCGCGCGATACGCGAAAACGCCCCCGATCACAAGTCCGACCACGATCACAAGCAGGATCAGATCGATCAAAAGTGCGCGCCCGTCGATACGGCTCCTGCGCGTACCCCGCTCTCCTCCGGAGAGCTTTCTTCCCTCCGCTTCAGCCCGTTGAGGGCGGGGAGAGGCAGTAACGTCAGTCAGACTGGAGGCCTTTCCCTCCTGCTTTTTCGGTTCCAGAGAAGCCATCTGATAACTCCCTTCCATGGTAAAATTCGTTGGATTCGGTCATACGGCAAGCATACGAGTCTCCGCTGTCTGTCCCTGCGTGCCGTCACGAAGGGTACCGACGGACTATCCGTTGCTCCGGGTCTGGTAATCGACTCCCTCGGGCGTGTTCACACGGCTCGCGGCCAGCACGTCGCTCTCATCGAACAGGATATTGACGTAGGCACCTGAAATGGCAATGACCAGAATCAGATTGAAAAATACGCGCGGAGACGTCAAAAAGCTCCGCACAGTTCCGAAGATCAGAGCACCGACCATGCCCGTGATCCCGCCCAGGATCAATGCCCGATCCTTGAACTCGGTGGCGTGCCGCAGACCGGTCAGGCACTTTTGGAAAAACAGGAACAGCAGAACGGCCAACAGTAACGTGCCTCCCCATCCAAAGCTCAGAAGAGCCTCAAAGTACAGACTGCCGCTGTCGGTCACGGCTCCCAGGTCGGGGGCCGCGTAGGCGGGATAGACCGCGCGGAAGGCAGCCTCGCCCATACCGATGCCGCCGGGATGGTCCAGGGTCATCCGCCACAGACTGTCCGCCAGCAACTCCTTGAAATGGCGGCTCCGTGAGAGGGTGGTCTGTACTGCCTCCGAGATGGGGTAAAGATAGGTGAGCCACCAAGCACCGCACGCGGCGGCGGGGAGCAATACGGCTCCCAGGGTCAGTCCTCTATGATCCAGCAGGAGCAAGAACAGCACCGTCACCGCCAGAATACAGAACAGGGCACTGACCGAATCGGACATCAGAACCAGGCAGAGATCCAGCCCCAAGAAGGCCAAAGCCAATACGCGGCGGAAAAGCCGCTTGGTATGGCAGAGAAAGGCGTACAGCCAGGGGAAAACCAGCACCAGATAGAACTCGGAATGCTCCTGCCACAGGCCGCTCAGCTGCTCGATCCCGCGGCTCACACCGGTCACGAGGGCATCTCCCGCGCGAGAGCCCTCCAGCCAGCCCAGCTCTTCCACGGGAATCAGACGCAGATATGCGAGTGCCGTCACCACGACCACCGAGATTCCAACCCCCACCAGACAACGGCGGATGTAGGCACGGGTAGTCATCAAATTGACGATCAGAAAATAGTCCGACAGGCAAATAAACAGGATCAGGGCGGTCATACGGCTCTCGGCTGTCACGGCTGCCCCCGTAAAGCCCGAAGCCAGAATCAGCAGGCCGAACAGGAGGAGCACGGTATCCAGAAGCCCGAAGCGGATGGTGCGGTGCATGAACAAGAGCTTGACACCGTAGCTCATCCAGGTGAGAAGGATCACAGTACACAGCAAAAGGAGCAGGTCCCGATACAGCCATATAGCCGGAAGAAGGACGGTTGACAGCACCACACCGGCCTCGGGATAGGTGAAGATCAGGCCCAGAAGACCGCATACAAGCAGGAGTATCGGAAGGATCAGCGGATGGGTATACAGCGCGCCAACGGCCATGGGCAGAGACAGGAGCACCGTCACGTAGGGCAACGCAACGGGCATCCGTTGCTTTTGGGGTGCCAGACGATCCTCGGGGATACCGAGAAAGGAGGCAAAGAGGGCATGGGACAGCTTTCCTGCCCCCAGGGTCTCGGCCAGTGATTTTTTGGTAAAGAGCAACGGGAGGGACAGCACCGCCACAAGCCCCGAAAGGACGGCGTGCTCCATATCCGGAACGGGAAGAGGCACACTCCGAAGATGCGGCAGAATGAAATAGAACGCAACTCCGCACAGCCCAAAGCTGAGCAGAAGCAGGCCGTATACAGCTATAGGCAGGCAGAACAGCGCGTGCGACAGAGCGCGCACCCCCTTGAATAGGAGAGAGGACTCAACCGACGATAAAAGACCCAGCCGGGCAGGGGACATGGGGGTACAGCGATGGCGGCCCGTATAGCGGCGGCTCTTGGCGAAGGCTCCGTCGGCTTTGCGGTATCCCGTCATGATACGGCCCAGCCATGAGCTCCCCAACAGAGCGTAGAGCTTTGCCGTACCGCGATCCAGCCACGGCCACAGAATGCCCTTTCGTTTCGCTTTTGCCATGATCTCCCTCCTTTCATAGGTCATTCGGGTATACTCGGGTGAGCGTCAGGTCTTTGCAGACGGCTCCTCTGCCTCTGAAGGCAGAAGATCGGGACGTTGCGCACGGGTCAGCTCCAGAGCCGCCTCCTTCCGCCACTCGTCAATCTTTTTATGGTCTCCCGACAGAAGAACGGGAGGCACCTTCATGCCGTGGTAATCTACGGGTCTTGTATACTGAGGGTATTCCAGAAGCCCCGAGGAGATGCTCTCGTTCTCGTAGCACTCGGGAGCGGCCAGGACGCCTTCGGTCAGACGAGCGACGCAGTCCACCAGGATACAGGCGGGGATCTCTCCCCCCGTCAGCACGTAATCCCCGATGGAGATCTCCTCGTCCACGAGCTCCTCCACGATGCGGCGATCCACGCCCTCGTAGTGGCCGCAGAGGAGGATGAGGTTATCGTAATCCTGCGCCAGCTCCTCGGCGATCTGCTGGGTCAGCACACGTCCTGCGGGAGAGAGGTAGATGACCCGTCGGCGGCCGTCATAGCCGTCCTTCAGTTGATCCGCCAGCACACCTCGGTAGCAGTTGTAGATGGGGGGCGCGGCCATGAGCATTCCCTTGCCCCCGCCGTAGGGGGTATCGTCCACACGGCGGTGCTTATCCTCGGAATAATCCCGGATGTTATGGGCCTTGACGACGGTATAGCCTGCCTCCTGCGCCCGCCCGATGATGCTCTCTCCCAGCACCCGCTCAACGAGCTCGGGGAACAGGGTCATAATATCGAAGCGCATCAGTTGGTCTCCTTGTCCCCGTCACGGTTCTCGAACATTCCGTCAATGGGGGTCATGCGGACGTATTCGCCGGGCTTTACCTCGGTAATGAACACGGGGATCGCGGGCACCAGCACCTCGGTGCCATCGGGGGTCTTGACGGTATAGATATCCGAAGCGGCGTTGGGGGTAATGTCCGTGACGGTTCCCAGCAGGTTCCCCTCTCTGCCCGCGCGGGCATCCATGGCGGGAAGACCGATGGCATCGGCCAGGAAATACTGCCCCTCCTCCAGATCAAAATCCTCGCGGGCGGCATAGAGCACGGCATTCCGCAGCGCGTCGGCGGCGTTCATATCCGTGACGCCCTCCAGGGAAAGCATGAGAAACCGCCCCTGCATGACCGAGCCGCGCAGAATCTTCATTTCTTTCTTCTCGTCGCCGTCACCTACGAAGACCCGTCCCAGGTCAATGAGATCGCGGGGCGTATCCGTCCAGGGCTCCACCTTCACGTCGCCGTGACAGCCGTGGGTATTGATGATCTTCCCGCAGTCAATGAAGCGGGAAGGAGCTTTGGTAGCCATACTGAAAATCCATCCTTATAAGCTTAATCAAAGATAGTATATCACAAATCCCCCGAAATTGCAACGGTTTCGTGAAAAATAATGGTTTTTTCCGAGAAACTCATCTTTTTTCGGGCTGGTTGCCGCCACACGCTGTCATCACGGGATTTTCGTCACTCTGCCATGTTGACAGTACGGTGATTCCGTGCTATAATGAAATAACTTTACATTGAAAGGAGCAAACCGTTCATCATGAAGAAAACCAAGCTGATCCGTTTGTTCGCACTTTTCCTGTCGGTACTGCTCATCCTGCCCACCGTAGGTTGCGCCACCGGCGACGAGACCGCCAACACGACACCTTCGGACTCGGCCGCCGAAACCGAGGTCGAAACCGAGTATAAGCCCGACATTGACGTCAAGGACTACGACTGCGATTTCAATATCGTCATCGGCGGTACCTTCAGCAGAGACTCCATCGCCATTGAGGATATGGAGGACACCAAGGCCGGCGACCTGGAGACCGCCGTATACGAGCGAGGCATCAAGATCAAGGATCATCTGGGCGTGAGCCTGGTGCATCAGGATGCGGGCGACTGGATCTCCTACGCCGCCAACGTCAATAAGACCGTCCAGGCAGGCGACGACAGCTACCAGATGGTGCTGACCCACGTCTACCAGGGTCTGACCGATCTGGTCACCTCCAACGCGCTCTACGACATCGGCGAGCTGGATGCCGTGAACCTCAGCGCGCCCTACTGGGCCTCCGACCTCATGGAGGAGGTCAAGGTCGAGGACAAATACCTTTTGGGCTACAACGACTTCTGCCTATCTTCGGTGAACCTTATCGTTTTCAACAAGGATCTCATGAAGGAGTATAATCTCACCGAGCCCTATGGCGACGTCCGCAACAAGACCTGGACGTTGGACAAGCTCATTTCCATAGCCTCCGTGGTCTCGGCGGACGACGGTGACGGGAAATGGACCAACAAGGACACCTACGGCATCAGCGGTTGGGGATGGGTTCCTCTCATCAGCCTGGTCACCTCCTCGGACATGAAGATCGTGGATCGCAACGATATCGGTGACTTTACCGTTGCCTACGACAACAACAGCGAAAAAATGATCGATCTCATTGAGAAGGTCATGACCATGTACAATGCCGAATACTCCTATTTCTGGAAATCCACAGAAAACGGCAATGCGGAGGCCATGCTGAATTTTGCCGGCGGCAATGCGTTGTTCCAGCTGTACAGCAGCTCCGCTCTGACTGCTTTCCGTGAGGAAGAGCTCCGCTTTGGCGTGCTTCCCTACCCCCTGTGGGATGAAAAGCAGACCGAGTATAAGTCCCTCAACTGGAACGGCATGATGGGTGTCCCCGGCTCCATCAGAAATCCCGACATGGTGGGCGAGGTGTTGGAGCTGATGGGCTACTACACCGCTGACGTCAAGGATGCCTACTACGAGAAGCTTCTGGGTACCAAGCTGGCCGAGGCTCCCGATGACGCCGAAATGCTGGACATCATTTGGAATTCCCAGGTATCCGACGTGGGCCTCATCGCCTGCAACTCCTCTGGCAGCATGGACGCGCTGGTCTACTTGATCCCCAAGATCTGCGAATCGGGTCGGAACAATTATTCTTCCTACGTAAGATCCCACAGCAGGGGCGCACAGAAAGGCTTGGACAAGGTCTTCAAGCAGGGGTGATCGCACACGAACCAAAGGAGCGGCTTCAGCCGCTCCTTTTCGTATGGGAAACGCCTTCTCGCCAAAAGCGATCGGGCCTTTCGGATTTCAAGGTCTTTCAGCCTGACGTCCCCGCTGCTTACCAAAAAGCAAGGTGCCCATCCTTTGTGACAGGCACCTTGCTTTGGTACGGATGAGGTTCAATCCTCCTCCCGATTCTGACCGATCTTACTCAGCACCAGCACGGCCAGGATGATGACCAGGGTGACGAGGAAGATACCCAGCATACCCATGCCCATAATGGGAAGAGTAACCCAGGCGGTCTCGGGGTAGAAGCCGAACCGGATCTCGGGCTCGGTCTCGGAGCCGGTGCCGGATTCGGTGACCTCCTCGGCGGTATCCTCAGCGGTCTCGGGGGTAGAGGTGACCTCCTCGGGGGCGGTATCAGCCAAGGTCTCGGGAGCGGTGGTGGTCTCCTCGGCCATGACGAACAGGGGCAGGGAGAGGACCAGCAGGAGGGTCAGAATAACAGCAAATAACTTTTTCATGATGATTCCCTCCATTTATCAACCGATAAGGTTCAGGATGAGACCGCCGGCAATGACCGAGGCGATCTGACCCGAGACGTTGACGCCGATGGCGTGCATGAGCAGGAAGTTGGAGTTGTCCTCCGCAAGGCCCATTTTATGCACCACGCGGGCCGACATGGGGAACGCCGAGATGCCCGCCGCGCCGATCATGGGGTTGATCTTCTTATCCTTGGGCAGGAAGACGTTCAGGAGCTTGGCGAAGAGGACGCCGCCCGCGGTGTCGAAGATGAAGGCGAAGAGGCCCAGGACGATGATGAGGAGGGTCTGCCAGCGCAGGAAGAACTCGGCCTGCATCTTGGTGGCGATGGTGAGACCCAAAAAGAGGGTGACCAGGTTGGCCAGAACCTTCTGGGCAGTCTCGGAGAGGCTGTCCAGCACGCCGCACTCGCGGATGAGGTTACCGAACATGAGGAAGCCGATCAGGGGCGCGCTCTTGGGGGAGACGATGCCCGTGATGATGGTGATGACGATGGGAAACAGGATCTTGGTGCGCTTGGAGACGCGGACGTCCTTGTTGGTCATGCGGATCATGCGCTCCTTCTTGGTGGTCAGGAGCTTGATGACGGGGGGCTGGACGATGGGCACCAGAGCCATGTAGGAGTAGGCGGCCACCATGATGGCACCCGTGTAGTTGGAGCCGAGATAGTTGGCCACGAAGATGGAGGTGGGGCCGTCGGCGGCGCCGATAATGGCGATGGAGGCGGCATCCTTCAGATCGAAGCCCACCATGTTAGCAAGGAACAGGGTGAAGAAGATACCGAACTGGGCGGCGGCTCCGAAGATCATGAGCTTGGGGTTGGTCAGCAGGGGGCCGAAGTCGATCATGGCGCCGATGCCGATGAACAGGAGCAGGGGGAACAGCTCGTTGGCGATACCGGCGGCGAAGAGCACGTCGATGGGGCCTTCCTCCAGGACGCCCTCCACCCACTGGTTCACCGCGCCCGAGTTGGGCAGGTTGACAAGGATGGCGCCAAATCCCATAGGCAGAAGCAGGGTAGGCTCCATGTCCTTCTTGATGGCGAGATAGATGAGCAGACCGCCGATGATCCACATGACCAACTGCTGCCAGGTAAGGTTGGTCACGTTGGAGAACAGGTCGCCCAGTTGTTGCAGGAAACTCACGTCGTTTTACCTCTCTTTCTTTTTGGAAGTGACCGAAATAAAAAGACTTTTACCGAAAGCCTCAAAGACTGTTCGGTAAAAGTCTTGCTATTTCATTCCCGCGCGGGTCGGAGACCGTACTGACGCGCAGGACACGGCGGATGCCGCAAGCTACTCCCTTTTACGTTCCTTATTCTAACACAGTTTTCAGGATTTGTAAAGGGGATTTTGGATTTTTCTTTGAAAATTTCAAATTGGGGGCTATCGAGCTGTTGGGTAGTGCTGGCCTTCGCGTTTTGCCCTCTCACCCGCCTACGGCGGGAGCTCCCCCAGAGGGGGAGCCTCCTCGCAAGCTCGGGCACGAAGCGGTGAGAGGGCAAACAACGCAAGCAAAGCGCAAACAAACAGCCCGTCAAAACCCAATTTACCCCTCAAACCGCTCCCCGATCTCCTTGAGGAGCTGACGGATGGGCAACTGCTGGGGGCAGATCTCCTCGCAGGCACCGCATTCGATGCAGTCAGCGGGCTTGCCGCCCTTGGAGGTCATCCAGCCGTAGTGGCCCCGGGCGTCCTCGGTGTTGAAGCGGCGGGCCTTGTTCTCGGAATTGAATACGCCGGGGATATTGATGTGCATGGGGCAACGGTCGCCGTCCACGCAGTACTTGCAGGAGGTGCAGGGGATGGTGGGGATGGCGCGGATGATATCGGCTACCGAGTAGACCGCCTTGAATTCCTCCTCGGTGAAGGGGGCGAAGTCCTTCATGGATTTGATGTTATCTTCCATCTGCTCCATATTGCTCATGCCCGACAGCACCATGAAAACATTATCGAAGGATGCGGCGTAACGGATGGCGTAGCCGGCAGGAGAGTACCTGCCCAGGCCCTTCAACACTTCAAGCCCTGCCTCGGGAAGGTTGACCAAACTCCCTCCGCGAACGGGCTCCATGACGATGACGGGCTTGCCATACTTGACGCAGACCTCGTAGCAGAGGCGGGACTGGACGTGGCTATCCTCATAGTCCAGATAGTTGAACTGGAGCTGTACAACCTCGATAGCGGGCTGTTCCGAGAGAATGGTCTCCAGGACGTCGGCGGTATCGTGAAAGGAGATGCCCACGTGGCGCACCTTGCCCTCGGCCTTCAGCTCGGAGGCGATCTCAAAGGCGCGGTTGCCGGTGTAGTGGGGGTAGTTCCCCTTATTGAGGGAGTGGAGGAGAAAGAAGTCGAAGTAATCCACGCCGCAGGCCTCCAGCATGGAATCGAAGTAGGGGCGGATGTCCGCCTCGGTATTGAAGAAGTTGGGGGAGAGCTTGTCGGTGAGGATGTAGCTGTCACGGGGGTAGCGGGAGGTCAGGCAGGCCTTGACCGCCAGCTCACTCTTACCGCCGATGTAGCCATGGGCGGTGTCGAAGTAGTTGAAGCCTGCGCCGATAAAAGCATCCACCATGTCGCAGGTCTGAGGGATGTCCACTTCCTCGCCCTTCATGGGGAGGCGCATCAGGCCGAAGCCAAAGTTCTTTTTGATCTCGGGATAGGAATTGTTCATAGTGCGCTCCTTTGGGAGTGAATTTCATTGTATACTACTATTTTACCATGAAAAGCGGCTTTTGTCAATGCTTTTGGATAAAACAATAAAACCACCCCGCCTGATCGGACAGAGTGGTCTTATATGTGAGCGAGTCAGGATCAGTCGATCTGCTCCTTGACCTTGGAAGCCTTACCGACGCGGTCACGCAGGTAGTACAGCTTGGCGCGGCGCACCTTACCGACGCGGACCACCTTGATGCCGGCCACGTTGGGGGAGTGCAGGGGGAAGGTCTTCTCCACGCCGCAACCGTAGGAGATACGGCGGACGGTGAAGGTCTCGGAGATGCCGCCGCCGTGCTTGGCGATGACGGTACCCTCGAAGATCTGAATTCTCTCGCGGTTGCCCTCTTTGATCTTGTTCTCGACACGAACGGTGTCACCGATCTCGAAGGAGGGGACAGTCTCCTTCAGCTGCTCATTGGTAAAAGCCTTAATCAAATCCATGATATTTAGCCTCCTTAAATCCGGGGTGTTCATGCAGAGCCATCGCAGCGGACCACCCGTGTAATACATGTGTGCTTTTCACACACACGCAGATTATTATACCATACTTTCGCTTTGATTGCAAGAGTTTTTTACAAATTTGTTTTCGACTTTTTGCATAAACTTGCGGTTGACACAGGCGGGGGTTTGTGGTATAATTTGGGTAAAAAAACCGAAAGGAGAGCCCCCGTGAGTATTTTTCGTCACCGTCCCCTGTTTCTCTGCTGCTTTGGCTTTACCCTCGCATCCCTTGCGGGGGTTTTCCTGCCGCTTACGGGAAAGCTGGTGCTTGGCGGTTGCTTCCTTTTCGGAGCCTTGATCTTCTGCATTTGGCAGATACAGCGCAGAGCCGTATCCCGCACGGTTCTCACCGGTGTCCTTTGTTTGCTCGTTCTGACGGGCTTTCTTTCCTCCCATTTGTGGTTTCACGGAGGAAGCGTGGCTTTCATGCGCTCGCTTACAGGTCATACCGTCACGGTAACGGGTACCGTCACCGACCGCCGCGGCTCGGGCGGATATATGACCTCGTACTCCTTGCATCTCACCTCGGTTGACGGGAAGGACACGGATGGGGACGTCTTGCTGACCTGCCACTACGTCTCGGATCTCCAACCCGGATACGCTGTAGAGATGGAGGTCACGGTGCTCTCCATCGACGAGGCCGCCGGGAACGGATACGACGCCGCCGCTCTGATGGGTGACGGATTTGTGGCAGGGCTGCTGTCCGAAACCGAAGAGACCGTCACCATTACCGAGGAGAACGCCGGCGGTCTCACCGTACAGGCGAGGCATTTGCGGAGATCGCTTTCGTCACGGCTCAACCGCATAGCAGGAGGCGCGGCAGGGCTTCCCTCGGCTCTGTTGCTGGGAGATAAGACCGCTCTGCCCGACTCGGTACGGCGGGATTTTTCCCGTGCGGGTGTGTCCCATCTGCTGGCCGTCAGCGGGTTGCACCTGACCCTGCTCTTCGGGCTTTTCGAGGGGCTTTTGCGTCTGCTCCCCATTCCCAAGCGGGTACGGGTAGTGATCCTGTCTCTTTCTGCCGTCGGGTATCTGGTTCTGCTGGGCTTTCCTCCCTCGGCTACGCGAGCCGTCATCATGCTGGGCGGGGTATACCTCTCCTACCTGCTCTCGGCGCGAGCAGATGCCCTGACCTCTTTGGGGTTTGCAGGGGCCGTGATCCTCGCCGTGACACCCTATGCCGTCTGCGACGCGGGCTTTTGGATGTCCTATCTGGCCACGCTGGGGCTGGTTACGGTGATGCCGCTTGTCAATCGGCAGACGAGGCAGAGACAGGCAGGTGCTTCCCTGTTCCAAAGGCTGAAAGCAGGACTGCGCAAAGCTTTGGCGGGGATCCTTGTGGGTCTTGTGGCGATGAGCTTTACCCTTTTTGTTGTCGCCGTCGTGATAGGAGAGATGGGGATTCTGTCGCCTGTCTCTACACTTCTGATGACACCCCTATGCGGGGCTGTGTTGGTTCTGTCCCTTCTGCTCCTTCCCTTGGGTAGCGGCGTTGTCGGTGCTTTGCTCAGCGTAGTGATCGAGGCTCTTTGTGAGGTCATGACCCGGCTGGCCGCTTGCATGGGTGAACCGTCGTGGGCGGTGGTGTCCCTGCGGCATCCCGCCGTCGCGCCTATTGCCTTCTGTATGCTGGTTGGGGTTCTGATCCTGCTCTCGGTAAGGCTTCCCCGCAGGAGACAATGGACGGTGATCCTACCCCTTATGGCGGGCTGGGTCGCCATAGGCGGGGTGCTGTGTGTACATGCCTTGCTGACAAACCGAGAAATGACCGTCAGCTACATCCAGCCCTCATCCCAAGCCGATATGCTGGTGCTGACCGAGGGGCAGGAGGCGGTGATGATCGATCTGTCCAACGGCAGTCTGACCGCCATGAGCGCGGCGGCGAGAACAGCCGAGGAGGAGGGTGCCACCGAGATTGCGGTGCTGATGCTGACCCACTACCATTCGCGGACAGCGGGAACCCTGACCGCTGTACTGTCCCGCGAGACCGTTCGCGCCCTGTGGCTTCCCGTGCCCCAACGAAGCGAAGACTACTATATCCTGCTCTCCTACCTGGACAAGGCCGAGGAAGCGGAAGTTCCCGTGTTCCTGTACGGAGAGGGGGAATCGCTGACCCTGTTCGGCGGATGCGAAACGGTACTGCATACCGATTGGCTCGACCGCTCGGTTCAGCCCGTTCTGCTTCTGTCTTTGGACGGGGGAGAGGGCAGTCGGACCGTCTACTGCGGCTCGGCGGTCTTTGAGAGCGGGCTTGCCGGTCAAGCTGAAACGCTGGTCGCCGAGGCGGATACGGTCGTTTTCGGAAACCACGGCCCGCTGGTCAAGGAACCCTTCGGGGAGAAGTTGCGCTTCCAAGCTGACGCGACTGTGATCCTCTCGGCCGAGGGAGGCGCGGCAGGGTGGTTTATCCCTGACTCCATCGAAAAGCAGACGCTTGGGTTGGGGGAGCGGCGATGGACGGTGAAGCTCCGGAATCAAATCCACAAGTCAAAACAAGTGACAGAAAGCGAGAAGTTACCATGACCAACCTTGAAAAAATGCACGCCACCATGCTCTACGACCCTGCCGACGGGGACATTATGACCGAGCAGACCGCCTGCCTCGACCGTCTCTACGACTTCAACCACACCCGCCCCACCGAGCAAGACAAGCGGCAAGCCCTCATGAAGGAGATGTTCGCCGAGATCGGGGAGGGGTGCTACATCGAGCCGCCGTTTCACGCCAACTGGGGCGGAAAGCACGTGCATTTCGGGAAGTATGTCTACGCCAATTTCGGTCTGACCATGGTGGACGATACCCACATCTACGTGGGAGATTACACCCTGTTCGCGCCCAACGTGGTGGTGGCCACGGCGGGGCATCCCATTGACCCCGCACTGCGGGCGAAGGGACTCCAGTACAACGCCGCTGTCCATATTGGCCAAAACTGCTGGATCGGCGCAGGCGCGCTGATTATGCCCGGCGTGACCATCGGGGACAACACCGTCATTGGCGCGGGGTCTGTGGTGACCCACGATATTCCCGCAGGAGTCGTAGCCGTAGGGAATCCCTGTCGGGTCATGCGGGAGATCGGGGAGCACGATCGGGCGTTCTATTTCAAGGATAAACGGGTGCAGGACTGTGGCTTCTGATCCGATCCTCCCTTCGTACACCGCTAAGGTTATTCCGAGTATCCCCTGATGATCGCAAAATCGCCAAAAAGCAACCGCCCGTGTTCGGAAACGCGGGCGGTTGCTCTATCATGTACGGGACAAGCGGCGCGGTACGGATGACGGCAAGGCGGACGCTTTCCGGTCAGAACCGCCCCACGCGGATGCGCTCCCATTCAACTCGGTTGGGGGAGGCGAACCGCACCTCCAGGGTGGCTCCCTCGGTATTCAGAGCCGCCGGCAGATCGATCAGCGAGATGCGGGCGTACTCCCGTCCCTTCCCGGCAGAGCCCGACTCGATCCAGGAGATCTCCCCCGTGTATACGGTACCGTCAGCCAAGATCACCGTCACGGTTCCTTCGGCGGGGGGTTCTACGTAAGTAATGCTTCCAAAGCTTGCGTCAACCGCATAGGTCAAGCGAAGATACCATCTTTGAATCATTTGGTAGGTCACCGTGCCCGTGAAGGGGTCGGTATAGTTGCTGGCCCGCTCCTGTACCTCCACCGTCGTGAGGGTGATATCAAAGCCCTCGCCGTCGCTGTACAAGGTGTTGGTCAGCTCAACCATAGGAGAAAGCGGTATACGAATGGGCAAAAGCTCCCCTGCCACCGTCTGATGACTGCTTTGGAAATTGCGCAGCTCCTCCAGATAGTAGCCGGAGCCCTGCGTCCAGTAGGCAAAAAGTCCCGTGCCCCAGAAGATAGCGACAGCGGCCAGCAACGAGGCCAAAACGGCCATGCCTATGGTAAAGCTTCGCTTTCTGCGGTACCCGATCCCGCCGCGAGGCTCACGGCGGCGGGGCTTACTTTTCTCACGGGCGGCAGGGATCATCTCCTCTGCCCCTTCCGTGATGAATTCATCCACGATGGACTGGCAAAAGGCCGCCACACCACCGCTTCCGAACAGCTCCTGTAAGGGCTGTCCTTGGAGCTGTGCCTCCATAAGCAATGTCTCGATCTGACCCAAGGTGCGCCACAGATCATCGCCTGCCGGAAGCCGATCCATCAGACGGACGGATATCTCCTGCATAGCCCCCAGATAGGGCCCCTCCAGCTCCGCCTCGGCCGAATGAGAATTTCGAGGAATATTTGCGCGCATAGTATTCTCCAATCAGTAGAGGTAGGAACTTTACCGTCCGTACAGCCGGTTCATGCGTCGGAAGCGATCCCGATCCACCGAGGCAAGCTGCTCCGCCGTCACGCGGAAGCTCCAGTTTCCCTCGGCTTCCCCGGGGGTATTCATACGGCAGTCTGCACCAAAGCCCAGGATATCCTGAATGGGCAGAACAGCAAGGTCCGCCACCGAGCTCATGAGGGTGCGGATAATGGCGTCGTAGGATGCCGGCCGATCCCAGTTCCAATCGGTAAAGCCGCAGTAATCCAGCAGATCACGGCGGGTGGACTCGTCAGCCTCCCAGACAAAGCCCAGGAGGGTATTGTTATCGTGGGTACCGGTGTAGGCCACGGTGTTGGGAACATAGTTATGGGGAAGATGCGTGTTGGCAGGATCGCCGTCAAAGGCGAATTGCAGGACGCGCATACCGGGGAAGCCGCTGTCACGGACGAACTTGACCAGCTCGGGGGTGGACTCACCCAGATCCTCGGCTACGATCAGAGGACGGTAGCCAAGCCGTTCCTCGCACTCATCCACCACCTTGCGGAGCTGTCTCACGAAGGGGGTGCGGGGGCCCTTCTCCCAGTGGCCTTCCTTGGCGGTGGCGGCATCGGCAGGGATGCTCCAGTAGGCCTCCAGCCCACGGAAATGGTCGATGCGGACACCATCGAAGAGGGTCAGCATATGGCGGATACGAGCCGACCACCAGGCGTAGTCGTCCTTCTTCATGCGCTTCCAGTCATAGAGAGGATTGCCCCAAAGCTGCCCGTCCTCGGCGAAGTAGTCGGGGGGACAGCCCGCCACGGCGGTGGGTCTGCCATCCTTGTCCAGCTGGAATTGCTCGCGGTTGGCCCAGACGTCGCAGGAATCGTAGGCCACGTAAATGGGAATATCCCCCATGATGCGAATACCCTTTTCGTTGGCGTAGGCGCGGACGGCCGCCCATTGCTTCATGAAGTGAAACTGAATGAACTGCCAGGCGAAATGCTCGGTTTCGTCCATAGCATCACTTGTCCACTCGTACCAAGAGGTGTCCCCATTAGCGGCGCGGCGGGCCATGAACTCGCAGAACTGCTCCAGGTAGGGGTTCTCGGCGGCGAAGGTTGCGATGGCGGCACGATCCTCGCTTGAAGCGCGGGAGGCAGCCAGGCGGAGGATATCCATACGGGAGAGCCCCAGCTTGGCAAACTCACAAACATAGGGCGTATCCTGCTTGACCGAGGCCAGCTCATCGGGAGTCAGGTAGCCCTCGGCGGCCAGGATGCGGAGATCCATCAGGTAGGGGTTGCCGCCAAAGGCGGAGTAGGACTTATAGGGGGAATTGCACTCATCGGCCATACAGAAGGGCAAAACCTGCCACCAGGTAAAGCCGCAATCCGCGAGAAAGTCGATGAAATCGCGGGCTTCTTTGCCGAAGCAACCGATGGAATCGCTCCCGGGAAGGGAGGTGACGTGCATGAGGACGCCGGAGGCGCGGGAGTTGTTCATAACAATTCCTTTCTAATGGATAAAATCATTATTCTCTGGAAATCAAAGGCTGACGTTCATCACGCCTTATGAACCAAAAGCCGTGGTAAACAAGCTCCGCCTCCTCGGTCGTATTCCAAGGATAGGAGAGCAGATTCAACAAATGGGTAGAAGGGGGGAGGCCGATACAGGGAGCATAGGATGCTGCCAATTTTCCAAATTCCTTCTCTGTAAATTCTGCGGGAAGGGATTTCAGAAATCCAACAAATTCGTTTTCTTTGTCGGAAGGAACGGATATCCAACAGTTGGTAATCATGGGGCGAAGCTTGACCGGGGCAGTATCAAACTTTTTCTGATAAGCCGGATTCTCCGCAAAATATCGGTCGATCTCGGCCTGCACCTCATCGGATACGGGACGTAACCACGAGGAATCCTCGAAAACGAAATCGATACGAGGCTTCATTTTGGGTGTAAATGCCTTTTTGAGTATCGCCCATTGACCGTATACCTCCCCGGCTTTATGGGGAGGGGGTGTGCCATCTTCGTAGGCAACCTTGGATTGGCAGACGATTTTGGGTTTGAGATCCACGAGTTGCCAATATCCTGCGCTGTACGAGGTATAGAACTCACCGATTTTCAACATAGCCATCTCCTTTAATGGGCTTCAAACCAATTCGCGCCGATATGGGCTTCCACATCCAACGGGACGGAGAGCTTGACCGCGTTCTCCATCTCCTCGCAGAGCAACTGCATGGCCGCCTCAGCATCCCGGGCGGAGGCCTCGAGGATCAGCTCGTCGTGGACTTGCAGAATGAGCTTGGCATCCAGTCCGCTCTTTGTAAGCCTGTCGTGTACGCGGATCATGGCGATCTTCATAATATCGGCGGCGGTACCCTGGATGGGAGAGTTCATGGCCACCCGCTCACCGAACTTCTTGCGCATCTTGTTGGACTCGGCCAGCTCGGGAATGAAGCGGCGGCGGCCTAGCTTGGTGGTCACAAAGCCCTGCTCATAGGCAGTTCTGATAATCTCGTCCAGGTAGCGGCTGATGTCGGGGTAGCTGTTCAGATAACTGTCAATATAGGACTTGGCCTCGGCGCGGGAAATGTGGAGATCCTCGGACAGAGAATGCTCACCCATACCGTACATGATGCCGAAATTGATGGCCTTGGCCTTCTTGCGAAGCTCCACCGTGACGTGATCCTTATCCACGCCGAAGACGCGGGAGGCGGTGTCGGTGTGGATATCGAAGCCCGATATGAAGGCCTCCCGCATGGCGGTGTCCCCCGCGATGTCCGCCAGGAGGCGGAGCTCGATCTGGGAGTAATCGGCATCGATGAGGACGCGGCCTTCGGTGGCGGGTATGAAGAACTTGCGAAGCTCACGGCCCAGTTCGGTGCGGATGGGGATGTTCTGGAGGTTGGGCTCGGCGGAGGAGAGGCGACCCGTAGCGGTGCCGGTCTGCTTGAAGGTGGTATGCACCAGGCCCGCCCCGTCGGCCACCTTGAGAAGACCGTCCACGTAAGTGGATTTCAGCTTGGTGACCTGGCGGTACTCCAGGATATCCTCGATGATGGGATGGTACTTCTTCAGCTTATCCAGCACCTCGGCGGAGGTGGAATAGCCCGTCTTGGTCTTCTTGTCGGTGGGGAGCATGAGAGTCTCGAAGAGGATCTCGCCCAACTGTTTGGGGGAATTGATGTTGAAGGGCTTCCCCGCGTAGGTGAAGATACGGGATTCCAGATCGGCGGCGTAGGTGTCCAGCACCAGGCCGTATTGGTAGATGGACTCCCGATCCACCTTGAAGCCGATGCGCTCCATATCGAAAAGGACGGCGGCCAGGGGCATCTCCATGTCTTGGAAGACGCTCCACTGCTCGGTGGCGGTGAGCTGTTCGGTGAGGGCGTCGCAGAGAGCCTCATAGCAACGGATGACCTCGACGGGGGGCGTGTTGCCCAGATAGGTGACCGCAATACGGTCCAGGTCAAAGCTCCCCAGTCCCGAATTGAGGGCGTAGGCGGCCAGCATGATATCGAAGTCCACCACCGTGAAGGGAAGCCCGTCGGCGGTCATGCGGTGGTAGAGGTTCTTGGCGTCGTAGGTGACAGTGGTGACGCCGTCCCTGGTGATGAAGGCGCGGATAGCGTCGGCGGTCTCGGGGGTGAGATCGCCCACGGGGCAGGTATAGAGCTTCCCCTCCTTGCAGAGGGTGAGGGTGCCGCTCTCATAGGCCACGGCGTAGCGGCCGAGGGGGAGATCGGCGAGGGCGGCGGGGGTGATGGTTTCGGAGGATTCGGTTAACACCGTTTTCACCTCCGTAGGGACCGGCGTCCCCGACGGTCCGCTTTCCGGCAGATCAAGCGCGTCAAACAGGGTGGGCTGTGCCACGGCCGCGGGTTCTTCGTTGAGTCCGAACCGCTTGATGAAGCCCGAAAACTCGTACTTTAAGAACAGCTCACGGGCGCGGGGCTGATTCATGGGGGTGGTGCGGATATCCGCCAGTGTGAGGCCCAAGGGAACCTCACGATGGATTCTTGCCAAGGTTTGGGACATATAAGCACTCTCTCTGCCGTCGGTCAGCTTTTTCTTGACCGAGGGAGTATGCTTGGCGGTCTCCAGCTGCTCGTAAATGCCGTCCAGAGAGCCAAACTCGGAAATGAGCTTTAAGGCGGTCTTCTCGCCGATGCCGGGGACACCGGGGATGTTGTCCGAGCTGTCGCCCATGAGGGCCTTGACGTCCACGAACTGGCTGGGGCGAACGCCGTACTTCTCCATGAAGGCGGCCTCGTCCATATCGGTGGTGGCGTTGTTGCCCGCCAGCAGGACGTGGACGCGGGGGGAGATGAGCTGGAGGGAATCCTTGTCTCCCGTCAAAAGGTAGGCCATGCAGTCCTCGGGGTCGGCCTCGGCCATGGCGGCCAGGGTACCCAGGATATCGTCTGCCTCGTAGCCCTCCATATCCAGAATATGCAAACCCAGCATCTCGGCAAACTCACGGGACACGGGCATCTGGGCCCGAAGCTCGTCGGGCATGGCGTGGCGACCCGCCTTGTAGTCGGCGTACATCTTATGGCGGAAGGTGGGGGCCTTCAGATCATAGGCGATGGCGGCGTAGTCGGGCTTCAGGGTCTCCAGCTCGCGGCTGATAACATTGACCAGACCGTACAGGGCATTGGTGGGAAAGCCGTCCTTGGTGGTCAGCAGGCGGATGCCGTAGAAGGAGCGGTTCAAAATGCTGTTACCGTCTATACAGAGGAGCTTTTTCATGGCGGGACTCCGTTTCTTTGAGAATCGATATCTATTTTATTATTATACCATTGTTTCGGGGATATGTCAAGGGCGGAGGAGAAAGTAAAGCCACCGGAATTGCCGGAGAAAAAATGCCGGACCCTTCACGAGTCCGGCAAAGCTATGCGTGTTTGGAATAAATGCCCAACGGGTTACAGGTAACGGAGCTTGTGGATCAGAAGCGCGATACCGCCTATGACGATCAACACACCGATGACAGCGGCAATGATGATGACGTAAGAGGGGATTCCGTCCTTCGTGTCGTCGGATTGATCCGTGGTTTCGCTGTCGGACGCCGTGGTTTCGCTATCGGGAACCGCAGTATCGCCATCGGGTGCCGTGGTATCGCTATCGGGAGCTACGGGTTCGCTATCGGGAGCTGCGGTCTCGCTGTCTTGCAGAACCTTTTCGCAATAATCACAAATCCCGTTGCTGTCGGCATCCTCATGATCGGTTTTCTCAACGCTTTGGGTTTCATAGTGATCGCAACCCGTGCAATTTCTGCGGCTCTCGCCATCCCTTTCACAGGTAGGAGCCAAGGTCTGCGTCCAGTCTCCGTACACGTGACCCGTTGCAGGAATCTCGGCATAGGTCGTATGATCGCATCTGGAGCAGGTTTCGTATGCATCCCAGCCGTGCTCCGTACAGGTTGCATTCTGAGCGGAATGCTGTACCGGATCGTGTCCGAGGGCGGGAATCTCTTCCTTCATGATATCGCCGCAACGAGTACAGGTATGCGTGGTGGAACCCTTCTCGGTACAGGTGGGCTGCGTGATAACCGAATCATAATCGTGCCCCAGCTTGTTGACCAGCACGGTTCCGCAGACGGTACACACTTGATCTTGCAGGCAGTCAGCCATGGACCCCGGTGTATGACCCTTTGCATCGGTAGTATCATCGATGTATGTGTCACCACAATACGTACATCTGTAGGTCGTATAGCCCTGCTCGGTACAAGTAGGAGCGGTCACCGTCCCGGAATACTCGTGAGCATGCGGCTTTTCGCCTCCGCAAACCTCACATACAGGGTCGCAGGGGCGTTGGCTGACGTGAAGATGATGCTCAGACTCATGCCCGCAAACGGTACAGATCTGCCAGTGGCTCTCTGCGTCATGAGCGTACTCATCCGAATACGCGTGGGAAATCGTCCGTACCTCCCCGCAACGGTTGCACGCTGTATCGCAGTCGTGGTCATACGCGTGACCCAGAGGCGAGCCGTGGGTAAAGGTGTCGGTTCCCTTTTCACCGCAACGGCAGGACACGGAATAAACGGCGGGAGCCGTACAGGTCGCGGGCGACAGCAAGTATGCATCGCTGACGGTCTCCTCTGTAAACGCATGGTTACAGAGGATCCGATAGCTGCCCAAGGGATATTCGATCCATTGGGATTCACCGGCACTGTTCAGAACACGAACCTTGACTATCGGTTCACTCTGCTCCAAGGGTGCCGTATCCTTGACACGAAGCGTCACCTGAAACACATCTCCGCCCACTGTGACGGGGGAGGCGTACAGAAATACGCCCTTTCCGTCCTGCGTCTTGAAATCAGCCACAAAAGGAGCCGGAGACAGAGTCCAGGAGCCCTCGGTCGCCTCAAACACGTCGGGATCATACGAAAGCTCAATAGAACCTGATTTGATTCCCTCATAGGAATCTATGTGGATGGTAAACGAAAGCTCTTCGCCCTGAAGCACGTCCTCAGCAGAAGCGATCAGGCAAAGGGTTGCCAGTATCCAGAGGACAGACAGGACAGTCCATACTACTTTTTTCATATTCACTCCTCTCCGCCGCGGCTTAACGGTGGATACTCAAGGGATATTCTTCCTCGCCGAACATGAAGCTGTAAAGCAGATGAACCGCGTCATCGGAATCCACGTTGCCGTCTCCGTCGTAATCGAAGGGCTGGTCAGAGGGATACGCTTCTCCGCCAAAGAGCACGTGGTAGACGACGTACAGCGCGTCATCCGGGTCGAGAACACCGTTGTTGTTGGCGTCACCGGCCGTATACCGCTCGTAGAGACAACCCTCGCACTGCATATCGTATTCATCGCTGTAGAAGTGCCCCTCGGAGGCAGACACGGCATCACAAAGCTCACAGCGCATCCAGTGGCTATGCTCGTCGTACTCACATTCTGCACCGTATTGGTGAGGGGCTTCCCGATCTCCGCCGCATCGGTTACAGTCCGCATCGCAGACACTGTCATATACATGGGGGAGAATCTCACCGTATGCGAAGGTCTCGCTACCTGCCTGCCCGCAATGGACACAGTTATAGTAGTAGGTAGCCTGTTCGGTACAGGTAGCTTCGGTGGCAAGATAGGCATCGATCGGAGTCTCCACCGTAAAGCTGTGACAGTACAGAGGAACCAGCGAAACGATATTCTCGGCGGAAAGACTGATGGTTTGGGTTCTGTTGTCGGCATACTCCAGAATCAACTGTGCGGCTAAGCTGTTGATGGATACGGCACCCCGCACAGGATCCACCACGTCGATCACCAGTCTCAGAACCGCCCCGCCAACGGTCTGACCGTTGGCAAATACGAACACACCCCGTCCCTCGCTGAGATCAAAATCGGACATCAAGGTGCCGTCGATCAGCCATTGCGCCTCGGTGATCTCCAAAGCGGAATGATCGTAGAGGATCTCCAACGCACCGCTCTTCACGTTATCATAGGTATTCACGGCAATCAGGATCTCAAATCCCATGCGCATATACGCACAGACGTTACAGGTATCATCGCAGAGAGCGTCATACTCATGGCTTTGCACGTCGCTTCTGTTTCCGCAAACCGAGCAGGCGTGCCAGTGCTCACGGTGATCCATACTCCATTCGTCGGCGTAGTCATGGGTCACACCCCGCTCGTAGCCACAGGTATCGCAAATGGAATCGCAGGCGTAATCATACTCGTGAGCCATGATCTCGCTGTAACCGCAACGGGTACACACGGCGGCATGGTGGGTATGGTTGACGATCTCCACCGCCATATTGGTATGGGGACACGTCGTGACTGAAACCGTCTTGGCAACGACAGGATAGGTATGGACTCCTGCATCATCCTGCACCGTGAAAAGACAGTCTATGGACGTGATGGCCGCAGGAGCCTTTGCAAGAAGCGTAATGCTGTATACCGTTGTATTGATATCAGTGGCATCTCTCCAGGCAGATACAGAGCGAAGGGTACCCTCCTCAATGTCCTGCAACAACGCCCCGATCTCCCAGGAAACGTTGACCAATTCAAAAACGTTCGTATCGAACCAGGGTACAATAGCCAGAGACTTAACGAGGCCGCAATTCTCCACGACGATTCCGAAGGTGATCTCTTCGCCGACAACAACCACATCGGTGGGAGCAACGACGTGGATCACGGGGCCGTTCAGCATGGGAATGATCTCCTCAGCCAGCACCTCGTGACATACTGTACAGGAAATCTGCTTCAGACCGGTCTGTGTCTCTGTCGCGTATTGGACGAGGGTCCATTCACCCTCGATATGGCCGGAAGCGGGCACAATGGTGTCCTTCATGCTTCGGCCGCAGCTTTGGCAGGTGTGCAGCGTATATCCGTCTTCCGTACAGGTCGGAGCCACCACGATCCCCTCGTCGTAAATATGGGCGCAGGGATCGCTCAGCATCATAGCGTATACCAGAAGATCGTCGTACACGTTCTGGGCAAAGGAGGTTCCGTTCACAAAGTCACGAACGAAGGTATACTCCCAGGTCAGACCGCTGGCGATCACGTAGCCGTCGCCCATGGGATACTCCACCAGGGTAGGCCGTCCGTTGGCATCCTCCAGAATGGTGATCGCCTCGGCGGGGAGGTTGTTGAAGTAGGTGTGACTGCTGTAGGTGCTGTACAAAAGCTCGTTGGTAATGGGCTTCTGATCGGTCAGAACACCGGTTACGATGTGATGATGGGGATTTGCGATGTAATTGCGGTTGGAATAGTAATTCTCTATGGTCACACCGCCGGGGAGGGCATAAGAGATATCACCTGCCGCCCAGCCCTGATCGCAAGCGCCGTAGACGACCACGCCGCCCTGTTCAGCAAAGGCAGCAATTCGATCTGCCGCATCCCGCAGACGGTCGTAAGTATCGGTGGACTGATCGTTGGCAATATAGATCACGTCGTACATGGAGAGCTCAATACCGGTCAATTCTCCGGTGGTCATCATATCCCAGCCTGCAATATACCCCTCGGAGGCCAGCTTATCCAGCAGAACCGTATTGATATTCTCGGTCCAGGGAAGTCTGTCCTGGATCAAAAGGATACTGGCGGCGGGACGCATGGGAATGATCTCGGTGTAGGTATCGCCGCAGATCGAGCAGGTGTAGGTTATGAGTCCTTCCTGCGTATCGGTGGCAGCACGGGTGACCGTAGCTTCATACGAATGTCCTCCGGGAATGGTTTCCACATAGGAATCCTGACAGCTCACGCATTGAAAACGCTTGAAGCCATCCCGGGTACAGAGAGCATCCTGATGCTCAACCAGCTCGTAGTCATGCTCGGCATATACGTAGGTCATGTAGGACTCGCCGCAATGAGTACAGGTATGGCGGATCATACCGGGGGTCGTACAGGTAGCCTCCGAAACGACTTCCCGAATATAGCTATGCAGAACGGGCGGAATATACGTTTCCATGATATCACCGCATTCCGGGCATTCGTAGCGGATATAACCGGGCTGATGGCAGGTAGGCTCGCGAGTCTCGATCTCTACGTAGCTGTGTCTGTGGATCAGCCTGGATACGGTAATGCTGTAGGTATAGACCTCGGGCTCCATGCCGTCAGCCGAAATCGTAACCGAGTAACGGTAGGTGATCGGATCCTCAACGGGCTCCGCACGAATGCGCCATACAACGCCCGCGTCGTTCCCTGCGGCAATATTTCCAAGCTCCACGGTGGGGTCGTCCAGGAGTATCAATCCCGCAGGAAGCTGAATGGATGCGCACACGTTGGTCAACTCCAGATCGCCGATATTATTCACCCAGCCGTTGAAGGAGAAGGGGTTGCCGACGTAGTCCGAGCTGTCTTCGTTAGCGATCAGCTCTGCGGGCACCATGGCGGCGAAATCAAAATCCGCCACAGGATCGGGATCGGGATCAACGGGATGGGTCTCGTCCTCCGGATCCGTCTCTTCGGGCTCCTCGCTGGGCACAAAGGCACTCAGACCGTAGTAGGTCTTCACGGTGCGGCTCTCGCCGGGTGCCAGAGAAATGGGATTGAAATAGACGTTTACGGCACTGTCGCCGATGCTTTCGTTATCGTAGCAGTCCCAAGCCGAATCAGATGATCCTTTTCCGTAATTCAGGAATTGCACACGGTCGGGGCGGTCGGCTTCATTATAGAAGAAGGTACCGCTGGCCACCACCGAAGGATTGGCAAGGTTGTCGAACACCTGCCAGGTCTGAGGAATATCATCCCCGTAGTAGTTGGTAGCAGTAGTCAGGTTGCGGCCATTGACGCGGAAGGGCGCATGGTCGTTGGAGCCCAGCATGGTGTCGAAGAACAGACGGGCACCAACCTCGGACGCAGACCCGGACTGGTTGGTCATCACGTACTTATACTCCACCGTATCATAACGGGACGTATAGACGTTATAGGCAAAGGAGATGAAGCGCTCCACCTTGATCCCATTGATCACACAAGAGGAGTACAGACTATTTCCATCTGCGGTCTTCTTATCAGTCGAGCAATAAAAGGCCGATACTCTCCCGTTGACGTTGACCAAAGCTCGGGAGGTACAATCAAACAGAAGCTTTTGATTATTGTCCGTAGCCGTATTGGGGTCGCCTCCCGTGGTATACAGGACGTGTCTGTCAGTATCGAGGCGGACACTCAGGTATTCGTTATTGATGGTATTAGCCGATATGGTATGCTGCTCCGCCGTTGCAGCGGAGACCGTGACGGGCCACGCCGCAAAGAGGGCTGCGACCATAACCAGCGCAAGGATCCCCGCTGTCAGCCGATGGATCCTATGATTTTTTCTCGTACTTTTCATAACAGCTTTCACAAAACTGTCCTCCATTCTTTTCCGTACGGATATTGTGGGTGCTTTTCCTGCCGGCTCAATGGGTTCGCGAGAACCCATTGAGCCAAAACGCAGGCGTTATGCGGATTGTAACGGATATTCAGACTCGCCGAAGAAGCTGTGATACAGGAGATAGAGCGCGTCGTCCTCGTTGGCTTCGCCGTCACGGTTGAGATCAAGAGGTTGCTCCACGGGGTACGCCGCAGTACCGAACAGGATCGCATACAGGAGATACACGGCGTCGTCCGAATCCACGTCGGCATCGTGATCCATATCTCCGTTGACGAAGCGGCTGTGACCGCATTCGTTACAGGCTGCATCGTAGGCATCGTCGTAGGCATGGGGAGCTGCGCCCAGGTGCACGCCGCAAAGCTCACAGTCGTGCCAGTGCATATCCCCGTTTCCGTTCCATTCGGGAGAGGGAGCATGGGGAGCCACACGCTCGTGGCCGCAATCCACACAGGTCGTATGGCAAACGCTCTCGTAGCGATGGCTCATAACACGGCTGTGACCGCAGAGATCGCACACACCGATATGGTAGTCCCCGTCCACCTCGGTGCAGGTCATATGCTCATGGGGACATTCGATCACGGATACGTTCTTAGCAACCACAGCCGCAGGAACGGTTCCGTTTTCATCGTGCAGGATCACCGTGAAGTCCATCGCCGTACTGTCAGCCGTTGCGATTGCCTTCAGGGTAATCGTAAATACCGTCGTATTGATGTCTGTGGATCCGCTCCAAACCGATACGGCGCGGAGGGTATCGGGCTCGATATTCTGCATGAGTGCCGAAATCGTCCAGCGCAGATCGACCAGTTCAAAGACGCTCGTGTCAAAAATCGGGACGACTGCCAGAGACTTCACGGGACGGCAGTTTTCGATGACAACGCTGAAGGTGATCTCTTGTCCGAGAATAACGGTATCCGTCGGAGCCTGCACCTGAATGATGGGTGCGTCCAGCATGGGAATGATCTCCTCAGCCAGCACGGCTCCGCAGAGGGTGCAGCACCGCTGCTTCAGACCGTTCACTTCGGTCGTGGCGGGATACGCCACAGTCCACTCACCCAGGGTGTGTCCGAGTGCAGGCAGGAAGGTATCCTTCATTTGCAGACCGCAATTCAGACAGGTATGCAGGGTATAGCCGTCCTCGGTACAGGTAGGCCCGTATACGGTACCCATATCAAAGATATGCTCACAAGGATCGCTGAGTCCGATCGCATACACGACCAGATCGTCGAATACGCTCTTGGAATAGGTAAGGCTTCCGCCCTCGTATGCGTTTCTGTTGTAGTAGAATTCCCAGGTCAGACCCGAAGCGATGACGTGACCGTCACCGATGGTGTATTCGACCAGGGTGGGATTTCCGTATGCGTCACGCAGAATGATATTGGCATCGGCAGGAAGCGTGTCGCTGTGGAAGTAGGTATGGCTACAGTAGTTACCGTACAAAAGCGCGTCGGTCAATGCCTTCTGGTCGGTCATAGCCCCCGTCACGATGGGATGGAGACGGTCGGCAATGTAGTTGTAACGGGAGTAGAAATTCTCCTTCACAACACCGCCCGGAAGAGGAGAACGGATGTCTCCGCCGGCCCAGCCGCTGTCGCAGGCACCGTAGATCACCACGCCGCCGGCACGGACGTAGGAGGTAAGCGCGTCATGGAGAGCCGCCAGACGGTCGTAGGTTCCGGTGGTTTGGTCGTTGGCGATCATGACCACACTGTAGCCTGCCAGGTCGGCCGCACGGAAGGTGGATGTAGTCACCATATCCCAGCCGAGGATATAGCCGGCATCCTTCAGGTGATTGAGCAGAAGGACGTTATCGTTATGATCCCAAGGCATCCGATCCTGGATCAGGAGAACGGAGGCCGAGGAACGGACGGGGATGATGTCGGTATAGCTGTGACCGCAGATGGAGCAGGTATAGGTAATGATTCCCTCTTCCTCTTCGGTTGCGATCTTGGTGATCTCCGCCGTGTAGCTGTGGGCACCGGGGATGATCTCGTCATAGCTGTCGCCGCAACGGTCACAGGTGTAGGTATTCATTCCGTCAGCCTCACAGGTTGCATCCACGTGAACGCTCAAGACGTAGCGGTGCTCCGAGTAGACGTAGGTCGGATAGGTATCGCCGCAATACTCGCAGGTATGCTCCATGATACCGGGCTCGGTACAGGTAGCCTCCCGGATCATGTAGGTCACGTAGCTGTGTCCCGTTGCGGGAATATAGACGTTTTCCAACACCGTACCGCAACGAGAGCATTCGGAATGACGGATACCGGACTCGGTACAGGTAGCCTCTCGGTCAACCATCCACTCGCCGGGTTGGTGTCCCAGGGGGGGCACGATGTCATCGCGGTAGACGTCGCCGCAAGAGCACGTATACGTTGTGAAGCCGATATCGGTGCAGGTGGGGGGGGTTACCCGGAGCTCATACTCATGGATATGAGGCATATCCTCGTCATAATCAATGGTATATATGCCTCCGTTTTCAGTCACGCCCCAAAAATTGAAAATATATCTATTGCCTGCACGCAAAGGAACGATATAGTCATTTCCTTCTCTTTCCCACTCATCGATATCAACAAAGCTGACATAACAACCGACAGGGTGGGTGATGCGGACCACACAATCCTCCTCGGGGATAAAGAGGTAATACACATCATGGCTACCCGTAATCGTGCAGGAGAAGGGGAGCTCGTCTATGATATAAGGATGCTCATAGGAACCATCAGCCTCGCCGATATTCAGCATAAACTCAGACAGGATCACGACTTCCCCGTCGGTATTCTGATATGCCAAGCGAACCGTATGCCAGCCTTCCAGACCGCTGATATCCATAGAGATCTTGTAGCGCGAGCCGGTGTCGGCACCTAAATATTGAGAGGCATCGATCACGCCTTCTTCGGGCGTAACGGTAAAGCTGTTGTCAAATACGAAGGGAGAATTATCGATCTGGTATCCGAATCGGCCAACCCGACCCATAATGGCTACCCAGCCCATGGCGGTCAACGTATTGGTCTCACCGGGAGCCAGTTGAGCAATACCGTTCCATTCCGAAACACGTCCGGGCTGGAAGAAATTACGGTCACTGTAATAATCGTTCGGAACTTCAACGCCCTTAAACAGGTAATCAAATTCGAAACGCACGATGACATCTTGGTTCTCCGACCAGAGGGGGTAAGAGCCGTAGGGATCGGGATCGATAAAATCGGGCTCATCAGGGTCAATAACGGGAGGAGGAACGATTTCGTTCTCCCCAGGCTCCTTACGGTCAATGCCAAGAGGCTTGACCGCCGTAGCTTCGGAGGTACCGTACTCCAGAATGGTCAAACCGGCAGAACCGCCTCTGACAGCGGTATGCATGGTAACACCCACGAAGAATTCACCAGAGGGGCTCAGTCTTTCCAGCAGAGCGGTGATCTGGGCAGCATTGGACTGCATAACGCCATTGATCCTGATCTCATATTTGTAGCCGTTCCAAGTAATCTCCAGCGTATAGATCTCGCGGCCTTGGTCATCCACCTCGACCGGAATAGAGCTTGATCCAACCCACGTAAAGGAACCGCCAAAGTCCTCTGTCATAGGATCAGTCAAATGGGGAATACTGGTGGTGAGCCCGTCACCGTGGCCGCGGAGCAAAGTCAGCCAACCACCTCCGTATTCGACACTGCCGGGCTGAAGCATACCGGTGTTTTCATAACCGGTATTCAGGGACAAGCTGATCCATTGATCGGCTTGGTAGCCGCCGTCGTAGCTATAATCATCTACTCGGAATTTGAGGTAGATACCGTTCTTGATGGACTGCGCCTCCTTGGTGGACACGGTCACAAAGGGTATACAGTTTGTCCAATCGGGCTGGATGACGGTGAAGCCGTCGGAGGTATACTCATAACCGGACTCGGGAGGGTACACCGTATCGGGATCGTCATCCTCGGAAGGATAGTTGTTGATCCCTTGGTGGGTCGTCCACATTCCCTCGCCGGGCTCGGATGCGCCCATCATCAAAACGAACTCCTTAAGAACGACGATCTGGCCGGTTGTGTTTCGGTAAACGAGGCGCACCGTATGGAGGCCCGCCAGACCCGAAATATCCATAACGATCTTATACCGGGAGCCGGTGTCGGCACCGGCACTTTGAGAGGCATCGATCACAGGATATTCCGTTTCATGTGTGAAAGCGGGGTCGAATACAAACGCGGAATTATCGATCTGGTAGCCAAACTGACCGACTTCACCCATCACAGCGACCCAGCCCCAGGCGGTCAGCGCGGTTACGGAGAGGTCGGGAATATTGGCAATGCCGTTCCAGTCATTGCCTTGTCCGGGTGTAAAAATATTCTCGGGTCCCATGTCGGGATTTCCGGATCCGGTATACAGTTGGTCGAAGCTGTTATGGAAAACGACGTCGTGGCGATCCGACCACGAGGGATAGAATATATCGGGATCGGGCTCCTCCATTTCAAATTCAACAATCAAAGGATAAGTCCCCACATTGGTAAGAAACATAGTTCCTAAGCTTACGGTATACGTACCGGGAGTCAAGTAAACAGAACCTGTACCGACCAGGATACCCATACTGTCATAAACCCGGCATAAGAAATCACCCATAAAATGGTACCTTCCCTCGGTCGTGACAACGAAGGTATAATCGACACCCCCCTGTTCATAAATCCATTCGGTCACAGGGATTTCGTTTGCGCCAAGTTGCAGAACTCGCTCAGGCTCAGGCTCACCCTCACCCATCACCAGAGTAAACTCCCGAAGGACAACAATCTCTCCTGCGGGATTCTGATAGACGGTGCGCACGGTGTGTCTGCCCACCAGCCCCGCTACGTCGATAACAATCTTGAAGCGGGATCCGGTGTCACCACCGACACTTTGAGAGACATCGATGACAATCTGTTCGGTCGCACGAGTAAAGCTATCATCAAATACGAAAGGAGAATTATCGATCTGGTATCCGAATCGGCCAACCTCGCCCCGAACGGCAACCCAGCCCAAAGAAGTCAAGGTCGTTACGGAGAGGTCGGGCACGTAGGCAACGCCATTCCAAGAAGCGGCTTGTCCGGGTGTGAAGATGTTCTTCGATTCGTCGTAGTTGGGATACTCCATACCCATATATAGCTCGTCAAAGCTGAGATGAACAACGACATTGTAGTGATCCGACCAGAGAGGATAGGAGGCATCGGGATCGGGGTCAACATATCCGGGCCCATCCTCTTCAACCGTCCATGTGATGATCCAATCCTGTTTGATCATCGCGCCAACATAGAAGCTCCAAGTTTCACCGGCAACCAGGTCAACGGAGTAGGTTGCACCGTCAGCATTTTCGCAGAAGTCCACTTCGGGAGTGTACCAATCATCATATGCTTCCTGACTCAACAGACCCAGACCTGCGGGCAGGTTAAAGGTATAGGTACCGGAAACGGGAGCGGTAAAGCTGAACAAGTCGAAATAGCCGTAGGTGTCCGTAGTGGTTACATGGATTTCGTTGGCATCGGGCTCATCGGGCTCATCGGGCTCATCGGGCTCATCGGGAGTCTCCCCGATCACCACCGTAAGGGGATTGCGGAGCAGAACCAAGGTACCATCCTCCAACAGGATAACGAAGGCCACGGTATGGGAGCCATCGCTCAGATGGCTGAGAGGAACCGTGATCGCGTAGCGAAGCGCGTGCTCACCGCCTGCCCACTTAACACCATCCTCAGTGGGCTGTTCAAAATCCCCGAACACGATCTCACCGTCAAGAACGTAGCCAAAGCTGGCGATGGGCTGAGTGAAGCCGATCCAACCGCGGAGCATCATGGAATCGTGAACCATGTCGGTGGTAAACTTGATAGTGTTATCAATAGCATCCAGCTTGTCACCTGCGCCTCCATCTTGCGGGAAGTACAGCGAACCGTTGACAAAGAAGGAATCCACGGAACCGGCAATCACGCCGGCTTCCTCGGGAGATACGAGATCATCCGACGCAGTATCGTCGGCGACGAATTCGATGGAGGAGATCAGCATAAAGAGTCCGGGTAGCGTATCACAAGAGAAATATACGGGGCCGTTGTAATCCACGTTTGTGAGGTCGATCTCCATGGTCGTCAGCTGCCAGCCGCTCCAAGGCAGACTGTAGGTGGTTTCCGCAACGATCTTGCTCTGGGCGGGAGAAAACACCATGGAGGAATCGGCGTTGAGCAACAGGAAGCGATTCTGCGGGTTATTCTCGTAATTGCTTTGCGTGCATTCGCTGGCATCGGTGGTATAAGTAACGATAACTTTGCTGTAAAGGGACAGGTCGATCTCACCGAGGCCGATGGAGCCTTGATGGAGCAGTGCTGCACGATCCAATCCGGCCGCTTGAACCATCGGGCCCAAATTCACATCATCTGCATAGGCGATTCCGGGCTTGTGACCGGTAATGACCCACTGATCCATGGGAACGTTGTAGTTGCCGATGGCGGGGATGTCGGGATCGAGCTCGGGATCATCGGGATCGGGCACATCGGGCCAAGGTGTCACGGCAGTCTGACCCAAACCGGGCACTGCCACATCCGAATATCCACCAACCTGAACAGCGGAGAAGCGGATGGTGCCGGCTCTGACCGCAATACCCACCTGACTCTCACAGCTACAGGCAATCAGGGTGTTTTGAAGCGTATGCGTCTCACCGTTTGCAAGGCGAAGGACAGCAGTCTTTGCGAAACCGTTTCGAGGAGAGACATCATTGATGTCGGTATACACCACCGAGCCGGTCAGCTCAACGGTGGCATAGGTCTTTCCGTCAACAATAATAGAAACCAAATTGCCGTTGTCGGCAATCATCAGATCGTCCCCCTCGCAGGGAATGGAGTAGTATGCGTTTCCGACACGGGTCACGACACTGGGAGCATAATACTTCAAGATAATATGCAGCATACCGTCACGAAGCTGCGCATAGATACCTGCACCGCCCATGTGGCCGCTCGAGTCGGTTTCATAGTAATTTCGAATGGGATAAATTCCGTTATTACCATGATAATCAGCATAATGGTCATAAGCCTCATCAGAGACAACAACTTTATAGCCACGGACGAACATCCAACCTTGACTCATGAAGGAGCTATCCTTGAAGCGGATAAAATATTTGCCGTTCACGTCGGCATACATATCCGATATCATACTCAATTCGTACTTCTTTGCGCCTTCGGAAAGCACAACAGTACTGCCTTCCAGCGGGAGCTCAACCGTGAAGAAATTGCTCAGGTCGGTGTCATACAAGGAGACCCCCACCCCATTAGCATCCACGTTGGAAATAAAACCGTTTGTATTATTCGAAGGATTGGCAGGCACGTACGGGCCGGGACGAACCGGGGAGTCAGGAGCGGGGTCGTCGGCAACGAACTCAATGGAAGAAACCAGCATAAAGGTTCCGGGCAGCGTATCCCAAGATAAATATACGGGGCCGTTGTAATCCACGTTTGTGAGGTCGATCTCCATAGTTGTCAACTGCCAGCTGCTCCAAGGCAGACTGTAGGTGGTTTCCGCAACGATCTTGCTCTGGGCGGGAGAATACACCATGGAGGAATCGGCGTTGAGCAGCAGGAAGCGATTCTGCGGGTTATTCTCGTAATGGCTTTGCGTGTATTCGCTGGCATCGGTGGTATAAGTAACGATGACTTTGCTGTAAAGGGACAGGTCGATCTCACCGAGGCCGATGGAGCCTTGATGGAGCAGTGCTGCACGATCCAATCCGGCCGCTTGAACCATCGGGCCCAAATTCGCTTCATCTGCATAGGCGATTCCGGGCTTGTGACCGGTAATGACCCACTGATCCATGGGAACGTTGTAGTTGCCGATGGCGGGGATGGCGGGGATGTCGGGATCGGGCTCAGGCTCATTCGGATCAGGCTCAATATCGGGCTCAGTATCGGGCTCAGTATCGGGCTCAGTATCGGGCTCAGTATCGGGCTCAGTATCGGGCTCAGGCATATCGGGCCAAGGTGTCACGGCCGTCTGACCCAAATCGGGCACTGCCACATCCGAATACCCGCCCACCTGAACGGCAGAAAAATGAATATCGCCGGGTCTGACAACGATACCTACCTGGCTTTCGTAGCTACAAGCGATCAGGGTGTTTTGAAGCGTATACGTCTCACCGTTTGCCAAACGGAGAACGGCGGTCTCCGCAAAATCATTACGCGGAAAAACCTCAGTCATATCCGTGTAGGCCACCGAGCCGCTCAACTCAACGGTGGCATAGGTCTTTCCATCCACAATAATGGAAACCAGCTTGCCGTCGTCGGCGATCATTATCTCACTTCCCTCGCAGGGAATAGAGTAAATCACGTTTCCGACACGGGTCACGATACTGGGATCGTAATACTTCAAAACGATATTCAGCATACCGCCGAGAAGCTGCGCGTAGATACCTGCGCCGCCCATGTGGCCGTTCGCATCGGTTTCATAATAATTGTTGATCTTGTAGATACCTTCGCTGGGATTGAATTTCTCGATCAGCTCATCGGAGTTGACGACCTTGTAACCGCGGGCAAACATCCAGGTACACTGATTGAAAGAAATGTCTTTAAAGCGGAAAAAATACCGGCTGTTCATATTGGCGAACATATCCGAAATCCCGCCCATTTTGTACTTCTTATCGCCGTTGTCATGAACGATCTCGCTATTATTCAACGGACATTCGATCACAAAGAAATCACGCAGATCGGTCGCGTCCAGCTCGGTACCTACCTCATTGACATCCACATTCGAAAGGAAGCTGTCCGTGCAATCGCTGGGAGTCTCAGGCTCCTCAGGGCTCTCCGAGGGAACCGCGCTCCAAGTCAGACTCAGAATGGTCATGCGATCCTTATTGGCTTCTACAGCCGACGGACAATTGTTGACGACCTCAATGATGAAAGGACCCACGATCGGGGTCTCCAGAACCCACTTATAATTCCAGACAGTATACTTGTCATTCTTGTCCGCTTCCTTGAACACGTTCCGGGTGTAGACCGCACCGGTAGAAAGATCGGTGATGGTGATGGTAACGGACAGCTGGGTATCCGTGAACATCTTGGTGTAGGACATATTCAGCTCGGATATGATGCCCGTCAAAACGGGAGACGTCAGCTTGCCGGGAGCAGTGACCTTACCGTTCAAGCAAACAGCCTTGTAGGTATTATCCGGGCCAATCACGGGGAACTGAGGATTTGAAACCGAAGCACCGCCGCACTGAATAGCACTATTCTCGGTGATCCAACCGCTTGCGGTGGTGTAAGTTTCCTTATAGGAGGGATCACCGCCGATGACATTAGAAACTACAATAGTGTTGAAGTCAGCCGCGTTATTCAGGGTTCCCATGGGTCTCTCAACCCCATCGATCACAATACCGCCGCAGTTGAACTCCATGCCCTCCTCGTAATCCAGCTCCAGATGGATACCGTTGTCGTAGGCAGTCCAGGAAACGGCGGGAGTGCCGTCCCTGTAGGTAATACCGTTCGTTGTACCGGCCGCCCAGTTGACGAGACCGTTGGGTTCAGAGCGATCCAGATAGTACAGGCAACAACCGATCTCAAGAGGCAGATTCTCATCGCCGCCCATGTGAAGAATCTGGACATCCTCGCCCCATGCCTTCCAGGCATAGTCCTTGTACAGCCTATCCCAAGACATGGAAAACTCGGCGCACCAGCCACTTTCGGTACGGGAGGCAGAGCCTGCAACGCCGTCAGCCTCGGTCAGAAGCCCATCCGACCCGGATTCCTGGCGCATGATCTGCAAAGGTGCGCCGTCACCGTTACAGGAGAATGAATAGAAAATATTTTTGGGATTGTAAACAGAGTCGGGATCCTCCTCGAGCTGATCCCCGATCACGTTGCCAAAATCCAGACAGAGCTGAATGGCATCGCCGTTGTAATACCCCTCATTACCGTATGCAAAGTCGGGATCGGTAATGTAGAATCCAAAGTATATATTCTTGGAATCGGCAACGAAAAAAGCCAAGGTGCTCCATTCATCCGGAACGTCGCCAAGCCAGGACACCATATTCGACGCATCTACCATAATTGGATTGTAGCCGGCAACCGCCCAGTCATCCATATCCCCGTCGGTAACGTTCAATTTGGCAAAAGCCTCGGGATCCCAGTCGATCTTGATGGTTCCCACGGAACAGAATTCTTCGGCCGTAATGCCGTACTGGCCGGGATAAAAACTGTTGTTGTTCAGATCCTCGACCACAGGTTGACCGGCAATAGCCTTGGCCGCATAGCCAAGGAGGGCACGGTCATTGTTCGGATCCTCAGCAGCCAGAATGTTCAAGGCCGCAACCGGCATCATAGACAAAGTCATGACAACCGCCAACAAGAACGCGATCACTCGTTTCATCACATACTCCTTTTCAGCGAAAAACTTGCATATATTTTTCGCTTCATGCTAAATTATACACGCATTATACACCCATCCGTCACATTTGTCAATGTTCACCACCTATTGTTCGGATAATGTTTATATAAAGTTTAATATTTATTAACTCTTTTCAAGTAAATGACCACGCCTCGTGTGACGTTGTCCATACACGACGGATATCAAAAAAGCCCCGATGCTTATGCAACGAGGCTTTCCCGGGGCATATGATCCCCACTCTGTACAATACACGACTTTTGAGAGATCGGCGCAAGGTGTTGCGATTACGAACCGCAAAAATATAAAGGAAACAATCAACTGAACCTCGCGATCAACTCGTCCTGCAATTCTCGGGGAAGATCGACAAAATGAGCCGAAACACCCCAAAGCCGAACGATCAGATCTTTGTACTTTACGGGCTCGAGTTGGGCGTTTTTCAAATCCTCAACATTGAGAACGTTTGGCTGATGTTGCAGTCCGCCTTCCTTGAAATATCCGGTCAGCAGGCATTTGAAGATTTCTTTTCCGTTATTCCCCCGGAATGTTGACGCAAAATAGTTTACCATAACGCAATAATTCCACTGAACGAGCATGGGATCTATCTTTGCGGCAGAATGCAGAATTGCGGTGGGACCGTTTTTCGCGGTTCCGCTTTCAGGCGTGAGTGTAACGGCAACAGGTGTACCGGCACATCTTCCTTCCGGCGTCGCCATCAGGTTTTTTCCCGTCGGGACAGGGTGCGGTTGATGAATACCGCCGAGGACCCGGCCGCCAAGAAACGTTTTGTAATTCCGAGTTTGGCTCAGGCAAAATTCCAGAACATCCTTTGCTATTGCGTCAACGTAGTCATCGTTATTGCCCCATTTCGGACAGTTCCAGAGAACACTTTTTATGAAAGCGCCTTTTTCGCCTTGGTAATTTGACCGGCACGCCGAGTATATCTCTCCAAGCGAAAATCTCTTTTCCTCATAAACCACTTTCTTTATAGCGGCAAGAGAATTTATGGCTTCCGTAGCTGTTCCGAAAAACATTCCCTTTTCCTTTACGGGATACGGCACAAACGCAATATCCAACGCATTCTCCATGCTTCCGTGATAAAGCGGACTTATCAAAGGCAAGGGAGCCATGGGAGAGCACCCCCCTCGATCAATGGGCTTTTTGTGCTCCTTTATTCCTTGAAAGTATTTTTCGTCCTGCCCTTGAGCATACAGAAGAATATGCTCTTCGGCAATATTATAATGTTTGATCGCTTCCTCAATTTCCTGTGCGATGCGATCCTTGAATTTACACAGCAACTCGTCAAAGCCGTGCAACTCGCCACAATCCTTCAAAACGTCCATCAAAATGAACGCAAGAGAAGGTGAACCTAACCAAAAGAAATCACCGATTCCCGGGATATTGATGTCTTGACACAAGTCAAAGGCATAGCTTCTTGCGTACTCAATGAGAATGCCTGCTTTGTTCAAGCTTTCGACAAACAGGTCGTCATTGTAGTATGAAATAAAATTGCACCCGCTTATGGTCAACTCGGAGGCTTTATCAAGAAACTCGGGAGGGTTTTTACTGTTTATTCTCAAATTAAACTCAGGTTCCGGAAGGCGTATCTTATCGATCGCTTCAAGAAACATCATGGACACTTCGTTTACAGCACTGCTTCCGTCGGGAAGTACGCCTCCGAGTGTAACGACAAGCTGAGCGGCGTAATTGTGAAGATAAGAAGTAACAATGTCTACCTGATCATACATTTTCAAGAGCAGGCATTCGACAAGCTGCTGAGCTTCTTCGCGCGGCGTATCCTTCAGATATCTGCCGAGAATAACGTCAAGTCTTCCGTAATTGATGAACTCAAAGCTTTCGATTATCGTACCAAGATGCGCAAACCATAAAAGCTGAACGGCCTCGTGAAAGGTATCGGGACGTTTCCCGCTTATTTTCTCACATATGCGGGATACTTCCAAAAGCTCGGCTTTATGATCCCCCTGTTCTCTCTCTGCCAAAGCCCGGGCTTCTTCCGAATACCTCAAAATTAAACCTTTTAATCCGCTATAAGCAATAACAACTGCCGAAAGAAAGTCAAGATTGACTCTATTCAGTGATGCATCTTTTTTTCTGTTTTCGGCTTCTTCAAGGATACCGTCAATGCCCTTCTCTAAAATAATACCGAAATCCGGTGTATAGTGCGTTTTGTTTTTATAGCTTTGATCGCAACCGAACAGTGCAATATCGGCCTCGTTAAGATAAGGAACGTATGTGTACAGGCCGTACTGAAAAGGGTCATGCCCATCCTCATTCCCCTTGTTTGGCGAAAAGAACGTCCTTGTTCCTACGATAAGCTCTTGGGGGCCTATGTATATAGGCATATGTTCAAATATCATTTTGAGAGCAAGCGCTCTTCGCTCGGCTATACCGCCGGGCTCGTCAGAAACGGACATCGGGATCATGGGCGTTCTGCGGCATTTGTTTGCTCCGGATATGGTCTGTGCTCTTAAAAATTCTGTTCTTGTCATCATAATTACTTTCACCTTTCATCATCAAATGACAGTAATATTTTTATCGTGAAAAACTCTTTTTAACAACACAAGCTCCCGCTCGGATATCCGCTTATCCGTGTCAAAGGGATATTCAAATCCGAGAGTTTTATATTTACTTGCCCCAAGTGTATGGTATGGCATAAGCGTAAGCTGTTTTACCGATGCCATCGACGAAATAAGCTCCGCTATTTGTGTCATTTCTTCTATGTCGTTATTAAACCCGGGGATAACGGGTATTCTGATCCATATATCCTTTTGAACCTCTGCCAAACGATTCAAATTGTTCATAATCAGAAAATTATCAACTCCGGTGTATGCCTTATGCAAAGCAGAAGTAAAACATTTTACGTCATATAGATAAAGATCACAGTATGCCAATGTCTTTTCGAATGCTTCAAATGGAACGTATCCGCACGTGTCAATAGCGGTGTGTAATCCCACTGCCTTTGCTTTACGAAGAACAGACGCTACAAAATCAGCTTGAAGCAGGCACTCTCCGCCTGAAAACGTAATACCGCCGTTGTCCGAATAAAAGATCGTATCCTTTAATACCTCATCAATGACTTCGTCTTCGTCCACCTCTCTGCCACAAATTGTAAGTGCTTCGGAAGGACATCTTTGCGCGTCCAAAAGCTCTTTTCTCTCTCCGCACAAACCGCAACCGATACATTTATCCTCAAAAAAACGGAGTTGCAAAGACTTTGAAAGTCCCTCGGGATTATGGCACCATTTGCATCGGAGAGGGCAGCCCTTCATAAAAACAGTTGTTCGTATTCCCGGCCCATCGTGAACGGAAAAATGCTGAATATCGAATATTGTACCTGTCAATCCACGCACCTCTTTCCAAAAAATCCATGTCATCTTTGTCGATTATACCATACTTGTGTATGAATGTCAACCCTTTGCATTTTTTCACTCGCAAAACGAGCGAATAAAGATCGCAGGATCTCCCCATAAAGGGCGGTTATATGCATTCAACTCCCCTCCTCGCAGTGTTTGGGCATTCGGCATCTGCAAAGATCAACGCTTGAAAAATGGGTGCAAAAAACAAATGCCTTGTGACATCCGTTTTTTTCGCGTTTGCATCTATTCTGTCAACACAGCGAAGGCTGAAAAAGCGGGATTACTCCTAAAACAAAGAAAAAACCTTACTAATTCGTTCACAATTCGTTTGGAATTTCGAACGTTCGAATTAGTAAGGTTTGGTCGGAGTGACAGGATTCGAACCTGCGGCATCGTGCTCCCAAACGCAAAATCCCTTGTAAAATAAGGGTTTTTGAGTGATTTTTGATGCTTTTTAATCTGAAATCACTGCTTTCGTGTGCTCTTTCAAGCACTGTTTCCACGTAGTCCGGAACCGTATATGGTCAAGATTGTGGTCAGACCTAAATCCTATACTTCTATCGCCACCTCGCATGAGCCGCAAGCTCCAACCCGAGGTGGATTTTTACTGTAACCATTATAACATAAAACAGAGAAATTTTCAAGTCCTTCACAGATCAAAAAGTGATACGCTGTAATCAAAGATTAAGGCCGAGCGAGCCACGGACTCACGATTCAAAAATACCTAATCACGATTTACCTAATCGTACTTGACTAAAATGAAAATACGTGCTGCACCAACAAATACCCCGACATTATTACCGCCCCAATAGTGCCATCACCACCCAAAATATGCGGTGCTGTAGTCAAAGATTACGAGCCGCGTCCCTCTATGCAAATTTTTGGAGGTTCGGCGTAAATCTCCCTGCCATCCGCTGAGCGAAAATTCGCTTTATTCGCTGAAAATTCGCTCTGTTCACTGAATAAAGCGAATTTTAATTATTCCGTAAATTTATGATTATTATTCCGCAAACGATTGACATTATGCCGAAAATGTGGTATACTTATACTGATATATTATAAAATTCGAAATCTCAACATAACGAGGTATGAATAATGGCTATGACAACAAAGCAAGCCGCAGAGAAATGGGGCATCTCTGACAGACGTGTCCGCACTCTCTGCGTAAACGGACAGATTGACGGCGCATGGCGCGAGGGCAAGCTCTGGTTTGTTCCCGATAACGCTCCCAAGCCTGCCGATGGACGCATTCGCGGAAAGGAAACCCTTCTCGCTCAGATCGAAAGAAAGAAAATTGAACTCGACGGTCGCAGACCTCTCACCGAGGGTGAGGTGGCGCGTCTGAACGAGGACTTCATGATTGAATATACCTACAACTCCAACGCCATCGAGGGCAACACGCTTACCCTGCGTGAAACCGATATGGTACTCAAGGGCTTGACCATCGATCAAAAACCGCTGAAGGACCACATGGAAGCGGTCGGCCATAAGGACGCGTTCTACTTCATCTGCGATCTTGTCAAGGAGCGTACTCCTCTGTCGGAAACAGTGATCAAACAGATCCACTCCCTCGTCCTCGCAGATAAACCTCTCGACCGTGGCGTGTACCGCAGAGTGCCCGTCCGCATTATGGGCGCAAAGCAGGATCCCGTTCAGCCCTATTTGATCGAGCCAAAGATGAATGACCTTATGATGGAGTACGCAAACGACGATCGCAATATCGTGGAAAAGCTCGCCGACCTGCATATCGCGGTCGAATCCATCCACCCCTTCATCGACGGCAACGGCAGAACCGGACGACTCATCATCAACCTCGAGTTGATGAAAGCCGGATATCCACCCATCGATATCAAATTCACCGATAGAATGCGTTATTACGACGCCTTCGACCACCGCTCCGAGATGATAAAGCTCTTCGCGGAGTATCTGAATAAGAGATTGGATCAGTATTTGGAAGTGTTGGAGAACAATTAATTCTTGAAATTAAGAAAAAGGAAATTGAACAAAAGGAAAATAAATGGGTAAAGCAATTATTGATCTCATCGGTGAATTTGTTTCCATATCGGGCAATTCAACCGTTGATAGTATTATTTTTGCAATTATAGGTGCTATTTCACTTATGGTTGCATTTGGTATGGTAGGTTGGATATTTGATGCCTTTGGCAGATACGACTCTGACCTTATGAGCGATGTACACTGGCTTATTCGCGTATTGGTGTTTGCAGGCTTAACGTGGCTGGGCGTAAAAATTGCTCAATTTATAAAATGGCTGTTTAGTTTTCAGTGGTGGGTATATGTAATAGTTGGTGTTGTTTTTGTTGGAATAATCATTTTGATTTATTACATCAAATCTCGCATATCGGAAAATACCACGTTCCCTACTACCCCTATTGAAGAACCCAAAGTCGAAACAACAGTACAAGCAGAAGAAGCAGAAGAACCGCAGGTAGTCGTAACTACAAACAGAACAGATAATAAATATTACTGTCCGCGTTGTCATTCGAGATTAGTCAAACGGCACGGCCCATACGGCGATTTCTACGGATGCGAATCGTATGGCAAAACAGGTTGTAGATACACTCGGAAATTCCTATAAACTATTTTTGTAATCAGAGGTATATTATGAACAAGCAACAACTTGCAAATAAAATTTGGGAATCCGCAAATAGAATGCGCTCCAAAATTGAGGCAAACGAATATAAAGACTATATCTTGGGTTTCATTTTCTATAAGTTCCTATCCGATAAAGAAGTCGCTTTTCTCAAAAAAGACGGTTACGAAGATGCGGATATTCAGGAGCACGCACACGAAAACAACGAGCAGTTGGTGGATTATTGCCAACAACACCTCGGTTATTTTATCGCCTACGACAATTTGTTTTCCACTTGGCTGGCGAAGGGTAACAGCTTCACTGTCGATAATGTTAGAACAGCTCTTTCTGCATTCAATCGCTTAATCAGCGAGAACCAGAAAAAGTGTTCAGCAAAATATTCAATACCTTGGAAACAGGTTTGAGTAAACTTGGTGACAGTACGAGCAATCAGACCAAGGCAATCAGTGAGCTGATTCAGCTGATTAAGGATATTCCTACGGATGGCAAACAGGACTATGACGTTCTTGGCTTCATTTATGAGTACCTTATCAGCAACTTTGCAGCTAATGCTGGCAAAAAGGCAGGCGAGTTCTACACGCCTCACGAAGTATCTCAGCTTATGTCCGAAATCGTAGCAAATCATTTGAAAGCTCGCGACAAAATTGAGATTTACGACCCTACCAGCGGTTCCGGTTCCTTGCTTATTACTATCGGTAAGAGTGTATCCAAGTACATGAAGAGCAAAGACGATATCATGTACTATGCGCAGGAACTGAAGGAGAATACTTATAACCTGACTCGTATGAATCTTGTCATGCGTGGTATCAAGCCGGATAACATCTTTACCCGTTGTGGAGACACTCTTGAGCAGGACTGGCCGATGTACGACGATGCAACCCAGACCTATACTCCGTTGTATCTGGACGCAGTGGTTTCCAATCCGCCCTATTCTCAGCGTTGGGATCCGAAACATAAAGAGACCGATCCTCGTTACCGCTATGGTATTGCGCCTAAAGGAAAAGCGGACTATGCCTTCCTTTTGCATGACTTGTATCATATTAAGCCAAGCGGAATTATGACCATAGTCCTTCCTCATGGTGTCCTGTTTCGTGGCGATGCGCTGGGCGGAGCTGACGGCCAGGGTGAAGGTGAAGGCCGCATTCGACGCAATCTGATCGAGAATAACAACATCGAAGCTATTATTGGTCTGCCTGCAAATATCTTCTTTGGCACTGGTATTCCCACGATTATCATGGTTCTGCGCCAGAAGCGTGAAGAATCGGATGTACTGTTCATTGATGCTTCCAAGGGATTTACCAAGGTCGGTAAAACAAACAAGCTGATGGCATCTGATATCAAGAAGATCGTGGATGCTGTTGCGACTCGCCCTCAGAGCATCGAGAAATTTGCACGTTTGGTTTCCAAGGAGGAAATCCGTCGCAACGGTTATAACCTGAACATTCCTCGCTATATTGATTCCTCTGACGCTCCCGAAACGTGGGATATTTACGCTACAATGTTCGGCGGTATTCCTAACCACGAAATTGACCTTTTGGAACAGTATTGGACGGCATTCCCGAACCTGAGAGGCATTCTGTTCTCTGCAGATGAAACACCGTATTCCGCATTGGCAGTTGAGAATATCAAAGATGCTATTGAGGGTAGTGCAGATGTACAGGCATTTGTTGCCGCACATCAAGCCGCGTTTGCTGATTTTGAGGCGTACTTGGATAGCGAACTGATTGCCAAAATGCAGGAACTGAATGTGTCGCAGACCGAGGATGTCATTACACAGAATATCTTTGGTCGTGTTGCCGCTCTTCCGTTGATCGACAAGTACCAGGCATATCAGTTGCTTGATAATGAGTGGGGCAAAATTGCTACCGATCTTGAAATTATTCAGACAGAAGGCTTTGAAGCAACTAAGCAGGTAGATCCCAATATGGTTATCAAAAAGAAAGGTGACAAGGAAGAAGAAGTTCAGAACGGTTGGGTCGGTCATGTCATTCCGTTTGAGTTGGTACAACCCACCCTTTTGCGAGAAGACTACGACGCACTCAAAGCAAAAGAAGCTCGTCTCGATGAAATAGCAGCAGAGCTGACAGAAATTATCGACTCTATCGACGAAGCAGATCGTGGAGACTTCCTGAATGAGGATAATACAGCGTTTGTTGCAAAAGAATTTGCAGCAAAGATGACTGAAATTTATGCGGATATTTCTACTCCTGAGCTTTCTGAGCTGCAAGGATATCTTGATCTATTTGCAACCGGTGCTGGTAAGGCTGCTAAGCTTCAGTATATCGCAGACAATACCGCTGTAAACTGGACTGACATTGAAGGTAACAGCCCCTATGCCAAGGGTAAGGTCGTTACCTATATGAAGCAGTTGCAGGCTACTTATGTATTTCCCGATGACTCCTTTGAGGCAAAAATGGTTGAAGCTGACAAGCTGATGGCAGAAGAAAAATCTGTCAAAAAGGAAGCCAAGGATATGGCAGATGCCCTGCATCTGAAAACAAAAGAAACCATTGAGGGACTGTCCGATGAACAAGTCCTCGATCTGTTGCGTCTGAAATGGATTGCCCCTCTGTGTGTTGCTCTGCGTGCCATGCCGAATGCGATCATCACTTCTTTAGAGAGCGCAGTACAGACCTTGGTAGATAAATACGCCGTCACATATTTGGAACTCGGCGAGCAAATCGAAAACTCCGAAAAGGCACTTTCTGACATGATTGATGAACTGACGGGTGACGAATTCGACATGAAGGGATTGGAGCAATTTAAGTCTCTTTTAAGTGGTGAATGATATGGCAGAAAAGAGAAACATCCCACAAGTCAGGTTTTCTGGCTTTGAGAAAGACTGGGAAAAAGAAAAATTTGATGACATTCTTGAAAAATATGAAGACCCCGTTGCAACTCCCCACGATGGATATGAGCGCCTTGGTGTACGTAGTCATGTTAAAGGCACCTTTCATAGCTATGTAGCACCAGGGGCAGAACTTGAAACAGCACAAATGCATCGGGTAGCAGCGAATAAGCTTCTTTTCAATATCACTTTTGCATGGGAACATGCTGTTGCGATTACCGATGAAGATGATGCTGGAAAGCTGGTTTCTCACAGATTTCCACAGTTTACATTTGCTCCAGAAATGGATCCTAAGTTTTTTAGATATGTTGTTGCCGATGCGAAGTTTAGGTATCATTTATGGCTCTCGTCTCCCGGAGGTGCAGGCAGAAATCGTGTTTTGAATATTCCTGAAATGATGGAATACCAAACATATCTACCAGAAAAGCCGGAGCAAACTATGCTGGCAGATTGGTTTTCGCATTTGGATGATTTGATTAAACAGCATCAATCCAAACTTGAAAAGCTGCAAAATCTTAGACTGTCTATGCTTGAAAAAATGTTTCCGAGATCTGAAGAAAACGTACCCAAAGTTCGCTTTAAAGGATTTGATGGAGCATGGGAACGCATGCCGGCTTCTGAGCTATTTGCCGCATATGTGGATAAAGGACATCCCGAGCTTCCCGTTTTGTCTGCTACTCAGGATGCGGGAATGGTTATCAGAGACAAACTCGGGAAAAGTGTTTTTCATGAAGTTGCCAACGAGGTTGGTTATAAGAGAGTTTTGCCAGGGCAGTTTGTTATTCATCTAAGAAGTTTCCAAGGTGGTTTTGCGCACTCTGCAATAGAAGGAATTACGTCCCCTGCTTATACGGTTTTTGGATTTAAGGAGCCGGAAAAGCATGATGATTTCTTTTGGAAGTATGTGTTTATGTCAAAGCAATTTATAAAACGCTTAGAAACTGTTACGTATGGCATTCGCGATGGGCGGAGCATAAGTTATGATGAGTTTTTGACTTTGGATTTTCTGTTTCCCACAAAAGAGGAACAGTCATTGATCTGTAAATATCTCTTAAACTTGGATTCGCTTATTTCTATGCGGCGGCAGGAAATTGACAAATTACAAGCCCTCAAAAAAGGCTTATTAGAAAAAATGTTTGTCTAATACAGGAGGCAAGCTGTGGTATTTGAACAAGAAGCCGCTTTTGAAACGGCACTAATTAACTTACTAACAGAAAAATATGGTTGGGAACCGGAAATTCTACGCTACAAAACGGAAGAAGATCTGATCCAAAACTGGAAGCAGATCCTCTTCGAAAACAACCGCGAAGTAGACAGATTGAACGATGTTCCGCTGACCAACGGCGAGATGCAGCAGATTCTTGACCAGATCACCCGTCTTCGCACACCGTTAAAACTCAATGGTTTTATCAACGGTAAAACTGTTGCCATTAAGCGCGATAATCCTGCGGATGAATTGCACTTTGGCAAGGAAGTCAGTCTGAAAATCTATGACCGACAGGAAATTGCTGCCGGTCAGAGTCGCTATCAGATCGCCCAACAACCGGTATTCAAGGCAAGAAGCTCTATTCTGCACAACCGCCGTGGTGACTTTATGCTACTGATCAATGGTATGCCGCTGATCCATTGCGAATTGAAGCGCAGCGGCGTGGATGTCAGTCAAGCATGCAATCAGATCGAGAAATATTCTCATGAGGGTGTATTTACCGGTCTCTTTGCCCTTGTCCAGATTTTTATTGCCATGCAACCGGACGAAGCTGTTTACTTTGCCAACCCCGGTCCGGACGGCAAGTTCAATAAGGACTACTATTTTCATTGGGCTGACGCCAACAATGAACCACTGAATAATTGGAAAGACATCGCACAGTATTTGCTCTCTATTCCGATGGCGCATCAGCTGATTGGATTCTATACTGTTGCTGATGATACGGATGGCATTTTGAAGGTCATGCGCAGTTATCAGTACTATGCTGCATCGCGTATCACCAGCCGCGTCGCTATGCGCCGTTGGGCTGACAAAGATCAACTTGGTGGATATATATGGCATACAACAGGTTCCGGTAAAACTCTGACCAGTTTCAAGTCTGCTCAGCTGATTGCGGCATCCCGTGATGCTGATAAAGTTGTATTCCTGATGGACCGTGTAGAGCTTGGTACACAGTCTTTGTTGGACTATCGCGGATTTGCAGACGATTCGGAATCTGTTCAAGCAACCGAAAGCACGGACATTCTGATGGGAAAACTTAAAAGTGACGATCCCGCCAACACGCTGATTGTTACTTCTATTCAGAAAATGAGCCGCATTGAAGAAGATAACGGCTTCAATGCGCATGACATCGGAATAGTTCAAGATAAGAGAATTGTATTCATCATAGATGAGGCACACAGAGATGTATTCGGAGAAATGTTGCTTACAATTAAAACAACATTTCCTAGCGCTATGTTCTTTGGGTTTACAGGTACTCCTATTCATGATGAAAACCAAAAGAAGATGAGCACTACTACTGATGTATTCGGAAACGAATTACACAGATATAGCATTGCTGATGGTATAAGGGATAAGAATGTTTTGGGCTTTGATCCATATATGGTGCCCACCTATAAAGATCGCGATTTGCGTCGGGCTGTTGCGCTTGAAAAGGCAAAGTCAGCAACCGAAACCGAAGCCTTGTCTGATCCCAAAAAGAAAGATGTATTTCTCTATTACATGGATCATACGAGAGTTCCGATGGCTGGCTATATTCAAGCTGACGGTAATTATTTCAAAGGAATTGAAGATTACATTTCCGTCTCCCAGTATGAACGATCTGAACATCAGTGTGCAGTAGTAGATGACATTTTAGATAACTGGACAACACTAAGCCACGGCGGCAAATTCCACGCCATTTTTGCAACAAGTAGTATTCCAGAAGCTATTGAATATTACAAGTTGTTCAAGCTCAGAAGTGAATTAAACGTTACCGCATTATTTGATCCCAGTATTGATAATAACGGTACTGCTATTTTCAAAGAAGAAGCCATCGTTGAAATTCTTGACAATTATAATGCATGTTACAACAAAGATTTTCGCATGGCAACTTATGCTGCCTTCAAGAAAGATGTTTCATATCGATTGGCACACAAAGAGCATTATAAAGGCATCGAGAATGCGCCCGATCAACAGTTGGATTTGTTAATCGTTGTTGATCAAATGCTTACAGGTTTTGATTCAAAATGGATTAACACGCTCTACTTGGACAAGGTGTTGGTTTACGAAAAATTGATTCAGGCATTTTCAAGAACAAATCGTTTGTTTGGCCCCGAAAAGCCTTTTGGAACAATTCGATATTACCGCAAGCCTTACACAATGCAGAGAAATATCGAAGAAGCATTCAAACTTTATTCGGGAGACAAGCCTCTCGGACTGTTTGCAGATAAGTTAGAGTATAATCTTGGCAAAATGAACGATCTGTTTGCTGATATTGAAGCGATTTTCCGTGGTGCAGGTATTGAAAATTTTGAAAAACTACCTGATGACCGCTCTGAAAGAGGGCAGTTCGCTAAGAAATTCAAGCTCTTCAATAACTATCTTGAGGCCGCAAAAATTCAAGGATTTACTTGGGATAAGTTAACATACGAAATAAAAACTGCAGAAGGAAAAATTAAAATTGATCTTGGGTTGGATGAAACCACATACTTGATTCTCGCTTTGCGTTATAAAGAACTTTTCTCCGGTGGCGGAAATGGCGGTGGTACCGACGATGTGCCATACGAAATAGATTCTTACTTGACAGAAATCAATACGGGCGTAATTGATGCCAATTATATGAATTCTCGATTCAAAAAGTATATTAAGGCATTGCAGGATGGCGAAGAGACTGCAGCTGTATTGGAAGAATTACACAAATCCTTTGCAACACTTACGCAGTTGGAACAAAAATACGCAAACATTTTCCTTCATGATGTGCAGAACGGTGATGTAACCGTGGACGAAGGTAAAACCCTTCGTGATTACATTACAGAGTATATGACAAGAGCAAAGAATGACCAGATCCGTAAATTTGCTACTGCTATTGGAGTTGACGAAACTATGTTAAGAAAGTTGATGCAGCTCAAGCTTACCGAAGCAAATATCAATGAATTTGGTCGTTTTGACAAGTTGAAGGCGACGGTTGATCGCACAACTGCAAAGGCATTTTTAGAAGCACTTGAAGGTACTACAATCAAACCATTCCAAATCAATATGAAACTGGATCAAGTTTTGAGACGGTTTATTCTTGAAGGCGGATTCGATATTTAAGGCAAGGAGGGAGATTATATGAAGAAACGGATAAAGGATAAAAGCAAAGACAATATGCAATTAAAAATAGGGTTTTACATCTTATCATTATGGCTGCTATTTTTGTTGGTGTTTTTGCTGTCGGTCGATATACCTATCTGTTTTGATTCAAATGCTACATTTATTGGCATTTTACCTTTGATAAAAAGGAATTGGTTAGCAATAATCTCCCTCGTTATGATGATGTTAGGCGCTGGTATTGCACGGAAATTCAAACATGCTGTCGATGGAGTAACCAATCCTCCTGCCAAAATAATTAGTATTCAAAATGAGAACTATGAATATCTAACTTTTTTAACAACATATATCATTCCTCTAATTTGCATCAATTTGGAAGAAATGCGATATGTAATCGTGCTGATTATTTTGCTGATTATAATCGGTTCGATCTTTGTGAAGATGGATCTGTATTTAGGAAATCCTACATTGGCATTGTTGGGATATCATCTGTATCGTATAAAAGTTGAAAAAATCGCAGAAAGCGAGGATCTATTGGTTATTTCTAAGGACAAGCTGTCATTAGGCTCGTCAATCAAGTGGATCAAAATTACAGAAAAAGTATGGGTTGTAAAGGAGAACAAACAACAATGACAATCGAAGAAATAAAGGCAAAAGTAAATGGGATCTTTTCAGGATCTTACTCAACTCAAGTGTATCTTGTTCTTAAAATTGAAGATGTATTTGAACTGAGAATTGCAGATATCGAAGATGCAACGGAACCTGAAATACGTGCTATGTTTTCGGATAGTGTTTGTTCTCGGATAAGTGATAATGAGGATTTAAGCATATGCAATCTTTCAAGTGCTGACGACAGAGCAAATGCGTTGTTCGCCTATGATTATGCGGAATATCCCGACGAGTTAGCTGTGTTTCAAAATTTTGATCTTCAAACAGCAATTGAAAACGTTCCAAAATTCAATTTCAATAATGATAACATTTCCTTCCTATACGGATACATAATTTATTTGGGATCAATGACCGACGGGTTGCTTCTTTTCAAAAAGCACTATCCTATTTCACTTATCAAAAGAGAATGTTTTTTATTAGGACTCAAAAAGAGTTCAGAACGATTTGAAAAAATCAGCGGCGATGATATCATTCGCTTGAACGGGGATTTTCAGCTTATCCGTGTTGGCGATGAGATATATGTTACAGATGTCAAGGTGCTGGAAAGAAATCTTGGTTTTAACGAACTGATATTCCGAGAGTCATCGACCACGATTGAATCAATAGATGGGCTTAAACTGTTGGAGAATATTCAAGTATTAAAGGATAGTGCCGAAGAAGTATCTTTTGCAAGAAAACTCTCCAAAGTGAAAAAGACATCACCAATTTTTACAAATAACATTCCCAAAGAAGTTATAGTAGAATTTACAAAAACAAATCCTGGTCTTAAAGGCGCTTTCAAATATAGCGATGATGGTCTTACAATACGATTGGACACAAAAAAATCCAAAGAAGCGTTTATCAAACTTTTGAACGACTCGTTCTTGAGGTCTGAACTGACAAAGGAATATTATGAGGCAAGAGCTAAAGACAATATTCCTCATTCTTGATACAAGGGGTTAGATTCTATGGACAAAGCAGGCGTAATTTATATTCTTACAAATCCGTCCTTCCCTCAATATGTCAAGATCGGCTATGCCGATAATGTGGAATCGCGGTTGAAACAACTGAATAATAGTGAGTGCATTCCTTTTGCTTTCCGCATTTACGCTACATACGAGGTCGAGGAACGCTTAACGGATTTAAAACTCCATGCGCTGATCGACCAGCTTAATCCCAATCTGCGCTCTATTGACAATGTGGACGGTAAAAAGCGTGTACGCGAGTTTTATGCTATGTCGCCTGAGCAGGCGTACTCTATCCTTGAAACGATAGCTGTGCTTGGCGGTCGTAAGAACAGGTTGAAACTTTGGGAACTGTCGGAAGAACAACGTCAGGATGTTGAACTCGCCGGAGAGATTGAGGACGAGCATATCGAAAGGATTTCACCATTTACTTTCTCCAAATGTAATATTCCTGTTGGTGCAACCATTACATACATCAATCGCGGAAAGTCTAACTCGGGACTTGAAGTGATAGTGGTAGACGATAAAAACGTTGAGTATCAGGGCAAGAAATACTCCCTTTCGGCTTTAGCTACCGAACTTTCGGGAAGCAAGCACGGTGTTGCCGGACCTCGATATTTCAAATATCAAGGCGAATGGCTGAACACAATCCGCGCAAGAGTTGAAGGCTGGAAAACGCCGGGGCGTGTTGAGGATGTGTGGATCATTCCTTGTAATCCCAACTATTACGATATCGTTGCCGCGTTTGACCACCTTGATGTGATCGAATGGAGCCAGTCTACCAACACGACCGTGGGCGATACGGTGTACATATACGTCGGAGAGAAATACAAGTCGATTATGTTCAAATGCGAGGTTGTTGCAGCAGATCAGCACGGTAATCGCTCTACCGATGACCATCCGTATTATAAAGGCTTGGCAAAAGATCCCGCTGCTCGATATATGAAGCTTAAATTGGTTGAGAAATACCCTATCGGGCAGTATCCGCTGAAGGAACTCAAAGAAAACGGCCTTACGAGCGTTCAAGGACGGAGCAAGGCAACCGTGCAGCTGATGAAGTATTTGGAGAAATAAATATGTTGCTATAGATTGCACATTCAAAAAGGAAAGGAGAGTTTGTCTATGACAAAACCAATCAACCTATACATACAATCGCGAATTAAGGATGAGCTCTCCTTCAATAGGGTGGAGTTTCACTCATCTAAAAGACAGGATTGCGGAAAAACAAAAGAACACGAGATCGGCTCCTTGAGAAAAATAGTGGATGCTTTTATTGCGCAAGGGCTTTCTCCGAAAGATCTGGATGGCTTTTTCTTTGGCTTTCATATTCCTCAGATCGGCAAAGAATTTGATCTTCTGAAATTCTCGCAAACTGAAGTCATAAATATTGAATTCAAAAGTCAAACCGTGCCCGAAGAGCAAATCTTGACTCAGCTTATAAAGAATAAGCATTACTTAGCTCATTTGGGCAAAAAAGAGTTTCTGTACACAATTATCACAGATACGATGACTTGCTATGAGTTGTGCGCAGACAACAGCATAAAAGTTATCGACTTTTCTGTTATTTCTCAAAAGGTCAAAACCTTTGATTGTAATTATCTAACAGACATTGATAGTATGTTCCGTGCTTCTGAGTTCCTTGTTTCGCCTTTGAATACCCCAGAAAAATTCATACGAGGCGAATATTTTTTAACGCAGGCACAGGAGCAAATCAAAAAAAGAATTCTTGATACTGTTTTCAATTTAGATACACATGGTTTTGTCAGTCTCACGGGTCGTCCCGGAACAGGAAAAACTCTTCTTCTCTACGACATAGCCAAAGAGCTTGCGAAAAAGGATAAAACACTTATTATACACTGTGGGAAATTGGCAGACGGACAAGATCTGTTAAATAAGTGTATTCACAATTTTTGCGTTGTCTCTACCGCATACTTAAAAAGAGTTCCGTCGGTTATAAACGAGTACAAATATCTTCTTTTAGATGAATCTCACCGCATCTATCCACATCAATTTGACGAAATTTGCAAAAGTGTAGTTGAATCCAATAAAATTTGCATTTTCTCCTCCGATCCTGGACAAGTGTTATCACAATTCGAATACAGAAATGCGATTTTTGAAAAAATACATGAATTGCCTTTGGCAGCCGAGTACGAATTGTCGGAGAAGATTCGAACAAACAAGGAATTAGCATCTTTTATCATATCGGTTAGAAATCTCAATAAAAAGCCTCATTGCAAGATGGATTACTCCAATGTAACCGTCGCATATGCAAATACAGTAGTGGAGGCGCATAACCTAATTGAATACTTTAGAAACAATGATTATGTGTTTATAATAAACTATTCTAAATCAAATATGCGATATAGCCCATACTCTCAATACGAGGAAGATTATGATACGCATCATGTCATTGGTCAAGAGTTCGATAATGTATTGATCCTTATGGACAAGTCGTTTTATTACGATGACGACGGGGTCTTACAAGGAATTCCTCACCCTAACCCCGATTATTTGTATCCCAATTTGTTTTATCAGGGAATCAGCAGGGTCCGCGAGAAAATCGCCTTGATAGTTGTAGATGCTCCCGTATTGTTTGAAAAGATAACATCCGTTTTAGAAAATGAGGAATAAGATTTTGGAGTAAAAATGACAGATTACTTAAAGATATACGAAAAATTTAAGGATGTCAAAGAGGTTAAGGATTACATTGACGATGTAATCCTCCTCCGACATTATTACACAATACAGCAGTATTCTCAAATGCAGGAGCATATTCGCAAGCTTATGAACAAGTACCTTGTGGAAACTCTTGTTTGGAATGCTGTGAATACTTCTCAACCGACAACAGTTGCGCAATCCTACATCAATGCCGAAAACTTTTTGCAGATGCAAGGTGCAAAAATGATTGCAGAGAAGGCAAAGAATTATGCTCAACGATTGAACGAGGGTGAAAAGACGTTTATCGAATCTTTGATTAAGCTGATGGAGTGAGGTGTCAAGATGTATTTTAAACCAAGAATTTTTATTAGTTCAACAATGGGAGATAAGTTGGAATTGCGTGAAACTATAAAAAGATGGTTTGAGAGTGCCGGAGCAGAGGTAGCTCTGTACGAAAAAGACTTAACCCCTTCAATAAATCCGAACACATATAGAGAAGATATTTTACACACTGACTTCGTTATTTTTATTCTCGATGAAAGATATGGGGCAAAAACCAACACAGGATTATCTGGTACCGAAGAAGAGTTTCATATTGTTTCACATAATAAAAAGCCATGCCATGTTTATCTAAAACATATAGAAAAAACTGATGAAGCGAAAAAGTTCGAAGATTTAATAAAAAGCAAAGGAATATCTTATTACTACTATAAGGATGATGAGGATTTATTACAACGAATTCAATCAACATGCTTTACAATTGCCAAAGATATATTTATGTCTAATCTTTACTCTCAGAGAATAGATCCTTTTATCCTAAACAAAGCGGCAAAAAAATCTGATTACACTCTGGGACTCTACTATTGCGAGATGTTTGAAACACTGTTGGAAATTTGCAGTAAAACGCCATATAAAATTGAAAATTCTAATTTGTTAATTGCAGCATTTGATGGATTATCTGATTGGGTGAACAACACAAAAACAATATTTATCGATCAGAAATTAGAGGAATTATTTAGAGAAATATTTGTTTGCATTAATGAAATCAACAGATATACTTCTTCCACATCTTCTCCAAATCTTCCGTTTGTCAATATCCCTTTCCCTCATATGAATGAAATCAGTGTATGCTTTAACAATTATTGTGGTGCTTATGATAGTGCTTGGATTAATGGCAGAGCAAGTGAGATGATAAACAGGTATACCAATTTCAAAACATACTTAGCGCATATGCAAATAGCCGGTGATTTGCTTTGATAACAAATTTTCGAATCGACTTTAAAAAATTTATCTTTGAGGGAATCAATGAAAATAAAAGAAACAAAACAAGGAAAAGAATTTATATTTAACAATAAATTCGCTAAGAATAAAATACCAACAAATGATCGAAGATTGCATGCGTTTTTGAAGTTAAAATATAGTTTGGTAAACTTTTTGCATTTAGAAAGGTTTGCAAAAAAGAAATCATGGTATCGCACATTGGAATATCATTGGGGTAGACGGAATCGTAAACCTAACTCATTTGAAAAAAAGAAATTGTCCGAGAGTATCCGGCTGACACAAAAAGACTTGAAGCTTGAAGAACTGGTAATATATGATTTGATTCCTAAAGAATATTTGAACGAGTTTCAGCGAAAATATCTCAAATTCAAAGATATGTTTGCAGCACCGACATTGACAACTACAATTCCCAAAAGACTTCATGATGCTTTTTCGCAAATGGAAAATAGCCATGCAGCAGGAAGCTGGTACAATTTAGACCATTTTTCTATAAAAGAAAAGACCTCATTGGGAACAAGATTTAATTGGTTTCGTTTAGAAGCAATCGGTTTAACTGAATCATTTTATATTATTCGATATGCATTGAATGTAAACGATGCGACCAATAAAGAATTGGAACAAATCTTAAAATCCAAGGTATATAAGGAGGTTGTTTGTTTCGGCAATGATAAGTGGTGGAAAAAAAGAAGCTTTGGTGGTTGTCACTGTTATGATATAGGAGGCGATTCAAAATTTTATGTAATAGAGGATTATATTTTAGAGCTTAAGGCTTTGTTTTGGAAAGAAGTAGTTAAGAATCTTCCCACCTTCTTTTTTCTTGGGAAAACATCCCTCCAAGTATAGAAGTATATTCATCTGAAACTCTTGAGAAAAAGAGTGAAAAGATATTGGAAGTCCTCGCTCAGAGAAGCCAAGGTCATATCGAATATTGTGATTCCCATAAGACTTATTTTGTGCCATCGGTTACAAATCGCGGCCAAAAAGCACTAAACAATTCCAAAATAATCTCTCATTCACAACAATTTAAGAACGAGCGAGGGATGTATGATTTTTTGTACATAGAAGAAATTGTGTGTCAAAGTTTTGCTGATTATTTTTTATTGGAAGCCCTTAGTAACCAAGCTTCTCAATTCATATACCAAGCACAACGAAAAGTAAATCGAAATGTTTATCGAAAATCCCGCTTTAATTCGCTTTTAAGTTTGAAATTGGAAGTGGAGAAAAAATTGTATTTTTATAGGAGATTATATAAAGAACTAAATACTCTTTCACTTACAGAAGAAATCCTAAATTATAAGTTTAGCGAGTACAAAAAATGTTTCACTAATGCTTTTGATAAAAAAGATCCTGAATTTACACGATTCTATGAATTTGAAAATATGTATAAAGGGATGCGTTATAATATCAAAGACAACTTCACCTTGATGGAATCTATATACTCTCATTTTGATGAAAATGCCAAAATAATCGAAAGCAGGTATAATTATCGAATCGTAAAATGGACTTTTATAGTTGGTGTTGTTTCTCTGCTGGCGACGATATTGTTGGCTGGTGATCCCTGCCTATTCGATCAAATATGCGATTTCATAATTGAGTTATTCAAAAAGAAATAATTTCTTTCAAAATAACGCTGGACTTTTGCTTTCTTCTGTGGTATATTGTGTGTTACCAAAAGCCAAGGAGGTAACATACATGGCAAAGATTACGATTGAAGAATTATTCTATGGTGACAAGTACGGCGTCATGAGCGAAGTGGTCAAGCAGGTATTCGCTCGGCAGGATGAGTTCGTTGCGGATCCGCATACGTTCCGTGAGCTTGAAATTGTCCGACAGACTTTGATTGCAGTAGAAAAAATGAAAAAGAACGGTGACTGTATTGCCGAGGGTGAACTCGGGGATGCGGTCACCGTTTCTGTATGCGGAGGTTCTGATGAAAACACTTGACGAACTATGGTACGGCAACATCTCGCCTTTCGAGCAATGTACCCGTGGCGATAAACGGCTGAAGGAACTGCTGAAACTTGTTGCCCGGAACCGAGAGGAACTGGACGGTACGCTCACGGACAAGCAGAAAGAAACACTTGAAAAGTTCGAGGATTGCATGAACGAGATGCACAGCATCACAGAGCGTGATGCATTCTCATACGGCTTCCGCTTGGGCGTGCGGTTGATGGCAGAAGCCTTCCTTCTGCCGATGGGAGAGGATGAAAATTTATAGGGTAGGCCCCAAAGTCCCACCCTATAAGTTGCAGAAAAGTGGCCTGGGCCCTTGGGGCCCACACCACTTTTCTCTTTCACCCCTCAAAAAGCGCGTCTCTGTAATCAAAGAAAAAGGCTCTCACCGCAAAAGTGGTTTGTGAGTATGAAATGTACCAAAGCAAACCTCAAACACAGATTTGCATTTTTGAGGCTCAAATTTACAGTTTCCTTTTTCAGCATTTCGTGAAAAGCCTTCGAAAATACCCCAAAAGCCTTGAAAATTCAGCCTTTTGTGCTATTTCGTGCAAAATCGTGATTTCGGATAAATGGTAGAGAGAAAATATCAGGGCTGACCTTGCCGACATTTTGTCGGTTAGCTCACAATGTTTCTGCCCGTCCGCTTTTCAAGGCCTCATTTTGAGGACTTGAAAACGAACCGCAAAAATTGAGCCTCTGTAATCAAAGAAAAGCCTCGGCGAGCGTGCCGAAAAATCAATGGGTCATTTTGACCCACTGATATTTACGCTTTTCCCCTTTGTCCGAAATTCAATTTACAAAGAGCTCCTTGAAAAAAGTCGCAAAATATGGTAAAATAAAAGCATCACAGAAGAAGGAGGTGTTATAATGGCGACGAAGAAATACGAAAGCATGCGCATCATGTCCCTTGAAGGCAGCGTGCTGTATAAAAACGAGGGCTTTACTGCTGCCAAGGATGGCAAGCCAGATCCCCAAGCCTTCCGAGGCATTCTCGACGAGAGCCTTGATACCCTAAAGCTCGCAGAGGTGTACGCTCGGCACGAGGACGAGATCGGATATCCCTATCTCGACGGCAAGAAGCGATTCTGCCGCGCCGTTGTGAACCTTTCCTTCAACAGAGCTGTAAAGGTCTACGAATCCTATGGCAACCGCTACGTTCTCAATGGATATACGGTCACCGACGAGGATATGGAAGACCACGTCTGCTTTTGCATGGTAGGCAATCAGCCCACGCTCATTGCCATAGACGTCTCCTACCGAGAGGACAGCGGATATGCCCCCGTGGAAGAACCGTTGCCGGATGCCATACTCGGCAAGTACTTCAAATACGATCCCGACACGCGCTCATATAAGCGAAGCGACAAGGTCATTCCCACCGCCTTCACTTGTCAGGATATCCGTGAGCATCTCTACACCCACGGCTTCGATATCGACGGCATCCACTACGTTCGCTACAAGAGAAGTGCGGGCGCAAGCCGTAATGGAAAATGTCTCTTTATCGCAAAGCCTCTCTATGCCGATATGATAGCGTGGAGCTCCTGCGACCTCTCTGCCGATACCGCTTCCGACCAAGCCTCTTGGCAGGCGTATATCGCGCTCACCCTCAGTAGCATTGAGAACGTCATCAAGCTCCCCAAGAAGTCCATCCTCATCATCCGTGACCGAGTCAGCCGCTTCAAAGCAGATGCCGTCTGCGTTAAGGAAACGGACGCTCACGACCTCAGAGCAGAGGAAGAAGAAACCGAGATCGAAAATGTGATCTGGGACGGCGAGGCGCTGCTGGATGCAAGCGTGTTCTTTGAGAACGGATATAACGACCACGGAATGATGCTTCTGCGCAACCGCTTCTTCAAGACCTGCGCCTTCAATACCAACCTGCATGACTGGTTCTTTGATAACGATATCACGCAGATAAGCCAGCTCGCAGGATATACCACGGCGAGAGATATCAAGGACGTCAAGCTGGTCATCACCGAGAGCAGCGTCAAGTATCTCAAGTTCATGCCGAAGGATATGCCCTTCGAGCAGAAATGCAAACGCTTCCTCGACACACTCTACGAGGGCAAGAACACATCCACCTTCGGTGTGGTCAAGGCTGATCACGATGCTCCCTTGATGGATGGCGACATGGCGCACACCAACTATCAGCTTCTCAACACCCTCGGGCTTACACGTGAGGGTATCGGCAAGCTCCTTGAACCATCCTTCCGCTATCTGCAGGATATGCTGGACAGATCGCCCGTTCTGCGTTATCAGATCAACATGACCACCGACCACGCCACCATTGCAGAAAAGGAATTGCCCGACCTTGCCAAATACCGTCGGGATACGGTGCTGGATATGACCTGCCGTACACCGCTGTTCGAGCAGACCGAGTTCTATAAATCCTTCCGAAGCGATACCACAAAGTATTTCAAGAGAAGGCTGAGAAAAGGACGAGTTGCCGTCTGCGGTAACTATCAGGTGCTGTTCGGAAATGCTTACGAATTCCTTGTGGCGCTCACCGATGAGAGCTATGAGCCGACCTTCTCGTTCTCCTTGGATGACGGACAGGTCTGTACCACGGGCTTTGCTCACGGCGAAATGGTGCTCTGCGCGCGCAGTCCTCACATCACCATGGGCAACCTCTACCTCGCACGTAACACGCACAGCTATGACCTTCTGCGGTACTTCAATCTCACGCCCAACATCATTTGCGTGAATGCGATTGAAAGTAATATCCAACAAAGGCTCAACGGTTGCGATTACGACTCCGACTCGATGCTCGTCACCAATAACGAATGGATCGTAAACGGTGTGGTCAACGCATACGATATTCTCAAAGTCCCCGTATGCAAGGCAGAGCCTGTCGGCAAGACCGATTACGTCAACACTCCGAGAAGCCTTGCCAAGCTCGACCAGACCATCGCAAAGAATAAGATCGGAGAGATCGTCAACCTCTCGCAGTTCCTCAACTGTTTACTTTGGGATGCCTACGTGACAGGAGAGAGCGAATACCATCCCTTGGATATCTACCGTGACATCTGCGTCCTCGCCGTCATGTCAGGCATGGAGATCGATAAGGCGAAGCGTTTGTATTCTGCCGATTCCACCAAGGTGCTCTCACGCCTGCGCCATTACCGTCAGAACTTCAAAAAGAAGAACGGCGGCAATCTCCCTGCGTTTTATAAATTCATCGTGGGAGATGAAACGCCCGACGCAGGTGAGAATAACGCTCGCCTTGAAGCACCCATGTCCTTCGTTCACGATGCGGTAGCCGCCTTCCCCGGCAGAGCAGCTTACACCAAGACGCTTCTGCTGTCCGAGCTCTTCGAGTTGGATGCAACCGATGCAGGCGCAAACGATACCCACAAGAAGCAGAATATTATAAAGGCGGTCAAGGAGGCTCACACCAAGATCACGGCGATGCAAACTGCCATGAAGGATGCCGACGATGACGAGAAGCTCATCCTCTGCGATGAGGCAAACGAGGTCTATACCAAGTGCCTTGAAAAGGTATCGAAGAACGTGGTCAACGATCATATCCTCTGCATGCTTCTCTCGGAGATCGACCATCCCGATAAATCGAAATACGATATCAAGTCGGCGCGGTATCTGCTCTTCGCCAGCCTGCTCTACGAGGACAACCGCAGGCTGCTTTCCAAGATCAAAACGGTTGATGGCTTCCAGCCTTACGACCTTGTCAGAGTGGATCCCGAAAGCGTTCCCGAAGGATACCACACGGAAGATATCTACGGTTTTCCTCACGGACATCTGCTGATCAAATAACAAAAACAACACCTATGAGTGTCGAGAAAAATTCTCGGCACTCTTTTTTATTCCCACCGAAAGGAGTTTTTTATTGCACCATTATCAAAACAAACGTGACAACCCCGGCGATTTCTTTCCGATGCCCAAGGCCGCATTTCGGCTGGGGCTTGATTCGGGAGAGATCGCCGTTCTCGCATTCCTTATGTACTGCGAGGACAGAAAGACCTATCAGTGTCATCCGAGCTACAGCACCATCGGTAGCGCCGTCGGTATGAGCAACAACACTGTAAAAAAATATGTGGACAGGCTCGAGCACAAGGGATTCATCCTCACTGAGCCGACCATGGTTCGCACTCGTGACGGCAGAGCTCATAACGGCAGCCTCCTCTATACTCTGCAACCGATACAGCCTATAGAGGAAGCCTACTTTCAGCGAAAGCTCCGAGAGGCAGAAGCGAAGATGCACTTCAACAATGCTATGAAAAAATATGAGAAGAAAGGAGGTAAGGCGAATGAAGCAGTCGATGTATAAGAACCGAGATGAGCTTCCCATGTTCCTCACCGTAATGGACGTGGCAGGCCTTCTCGGTATCTCCCGAGCAAGTGCCTATGAGCTGGTGCGTGAGGACAATTTCCCCAAGCTCAAGATCGTTCAGGGGCGAACCATCATCCCCCGTGACAGACTCCTCGAGTGGCTCGATGAGCAGACGAGATACAACAGAGTTTGATACGGTGAACGCAACAGTAAGTGAACCGCATACCGCTGAAATGGGGGCTTTCCAGCCCCTATTTTTTTAGCAGGATAAAGCCATGTCTGATTCCATGGCAGTCCACATCGCACGGCAACGCCGAGCGAAGAAAAAGCACGGTGTAACAAGGCTTTTTGCAGATTGACAACAATCCGCAAGAAAACAGCCTTCATGTCTGCCGTGTGCCAAAATCGGGGGCTATCAGTCTGATACCCCCAAAAAATACAAGGCGTTGCAACGCAATTTTGGATGTCTGCTTGCGGCGCCTTTGAAAATTTAAAGAAAGAACGAGGTCATAACTCATGAATCAAAATAATCAAAATTACGAATCCCGAGGCGTAAGCCTCACCCCTGCCCAGTGGGCTCGTTGCGACCGTCTCACCGAGGAATTCGGTAAAAGATCTCGCAACGCCTTCATCCGTGAAGCCGTAGATTTCTATTGCGCGTGGCTGGAAAAGGATCACATGGAAAGATTTCTTCTGCCTTCTCTCGAATCGGTTATGGACTCCAAGATCAAGGACAGCGAAGGAAGGATCCGCAACGTTGAGTTCAAAATGGCAACTCAGATCGCAATGCTTACCGAGCTTCTCGCTGACCATTTGGGTTATTCCGAAGAAGATATGGAGCAGATGAGAGCCGATGCAGTCCGCCATATGAAGGAAACCAACGGCTCCTTCCGCTTCTGATTGCGAGGTGTGAATGGCAAAAATTATTGTAAAAGCGCCGTTCTATAAGCCCGGACACAAGACGGAGAAGGGGCAATCGCGCGGTGGCTACGCACAGTATATCGGAACGCGCGAGGGCGTAGAAATTCTTCGTAGCGGAATGGCAGGCTATATCGGTGAGCGTCGTGGCTCTCACGGACTCTTTTCCGACGAGGGCGTTGACGTTTCTCTCTCTAAGATCAGCGAGGAAATAGACAACCATCCCGGAAACGTGTGGGGATTTATTGTCTCACTGAAGCGCGAGGATGCCGAGAGAGTTGGCTACAATTCTGCCGAGCAATGGGTCAATCTCCTGCGCTCACGAAGGAATATTATTGCAAAAGAGATGGGCATCGCTCCCTCAAATCTGCGTTGGGTCGCCGCCTATCACAACAAGGAAACCAATCCTCACGTCCACATGATGGTATGGTCGTTCCGACCGCAAGAGCCGTATCTTTCTCGCGAGGGCATCCACAACATCAAGAAAACTCTCGCCTCGGATATCTTTCGCCAAGAGCATCTGCAGATTTATAAAAAGCAGACCGAGGCAAGAGATGATATCAAGGAGCGTTGCCGTCAGAGAATCGCAGAACTTTGCGCTCAGATCAACGGCGGCAACCACGCCTTCTCACTCGAAATTCTTGCAAAAATGGAGTTGCTTTTCGAAATTCTTTCGAAGCATAAGGGCAAAAAGGTCTACGGATATCTCGATAAAAATACGAAATCTCTCGTCAAAGATATCGTAAAATTATTGGGGTCTGACGAGCAGATCTCGGCAATGTATGACGCGTGGTACAGCTACAAATGCGAGATCGTTCGTACCTATACCGATGAGGTTCCCGACAAGATACCCATCGAGGACAACGAGGAATTCAAATCGATTCGCAATGCTGTTGTCAAAAGTGCGGCGGAGATTTCCTCTCCGTCCGCACAACCGGAGCGAGAGATCAGCTACGATTATGCAGAGCTGAAGGAGAGAAAAAACGATTTTGATTATCTCTCTTTCCACGCTGACTTCCGTGATGACCCGATGATCTTCTACCGCCTCGGTAGATATTATCTTGAAAAGACCGACGATATGGAGAACGCAGAATGGTGGCTTCGCAAGGCGGCTGACCGAGGTCTTGAGCTCGCCGCTTATCTCGTCTACAAGGGCTACCGTGACGGAAAGTTCACCGAGAAGCCGAGCGATAAGCTCCGCTATCTTCGCATGGCTGTGGACGCAGGCTTCGGCTACGCCGAGTATGAATACGCCAAATATCTGATGGATAAGTCGCCCGATGATGCCAAGGAATACCTACGCAGAGCCGCCTCTCACGGCAGCTTCCAAGCGGAGTACACCTACGGCAAAATGCTTTATGACGAGGGCAAGCGTGAGGACGCGCGAGAGTGGTTCGAGCGTTCCGCGCGGACGGATGCATGGACACAAACGAGAGTTGGGCTACTGCTTTACTACGAGTACGAGGATCATGAGGCAGGCAAAGCCTTCCTGTCCTCTGCTGCCGAGCAGGGCTATGAGCCTGCCCGTGAAGTGCTACGTTCTATCGAGCAGGGGCTGAACGCCAAAATCGTCATCGGCGTATGCGATCTCTTTTATTACGCAGGCAACATCCTCGACGAGAGAAGTGAGGATATGTACAGCCAAGAGCATACGATTGATTACCACGGTATCGACAAGAAGCAACGCCGTGAGAACCAAGCCAAGAGGCAAGGAATTATTATGTATTAACCGAAAGGAGCTTTGATAACAATTTGATAACTATTCGAAAAAACGCTGGATATTGTATCGAACATGTGATATGTTTGGGGTACAGAGAAATCCACAGAAAGGAAGTGATTAATAATGGCAAAACGCAGACCGCAAGGTGACGGCACGATCAGAAAGCGAAACGATGGACGATGGGAAGCTCGTATCATTATCGGACACAAGAATGACGGCTCGCCCATGTACAAGTCGGCATTCGCCAAAACGCAGAAAAGCGCACTGAAGCAGCTCCATCAGCTCATTGACCTCTACCGTGACGTAGATCTCACCGAGGACTCACGCATGACACTCGGCGAGTGGCTCGACAAATGGTTGGACGAGTATATGATATTCACCATCCGAGAAAGCACGCTGGACTCCTACCGCGCCATGGTAAAAAACCAAGTCAAGCCCTTCATCGGGAGCAAGCAGATCTCGTCGCTGACCACGGCCGATATGCAAAAATTCTATAATAAAATCAAGAAGGAAGGGCGCGTTCGTGAGCATCCGATCCACGGTAAGACACTTGCCGACAGCATGGTCAGAGGGGTACACATGATGCTTCATGAAGCACTTGATACAGCGGTCAAGGAAAGGTTGATCGCAAAAAATCCAACAAACGGCACGACCGTTCCCAAGTGCAATTATCCCGAAAAGCAGATCCTTGGTGACAATCAGCTTGAAACATTCCTCGAAGCAATCAAGGGGCATGAATACTGGTGCGACTTCTTCTACGTGGAGGTCATGACAGGACTTCGCCGAGGTGAGATTTGCGGGCTGAAGTGGCAGGACATCAACTTCGAGGAAAACAAGCTCCAAGTCAAGCGGTCGGTATCGGTCAAAAAGGGCGGCGGTGTCAGCATCGGCGAGACCAAGACCGAGACCGGTGTCCGCTGTATTCAGATGCCGCCGAGTGTGGCTGAACTGCTGAAAAGCAAAAAGCAGACGGCGATTACCGAGTGGGTCTTCCCACACTTCCTGCATCCCGAACAGCCCATCAGCCCAGCCAGCGCTTACCGTAAGTTGAAGGTGATACTGAAGAACGCAGAGCTTCCGCTGATACGCTTCCACGACCTTCGCCACACCTTTGCTACCCACGCCACGCAAGGCGGCGTGGATCCCAAGACCTTGGCAGGCATCCTTGGTCACACCAATGCAAGCTTTACGCTGGACACTTACACCCACGTGACCAGCGATATGCAGAAAAGCGCATCCCTCGTAGTGGGCAATATGATGAAAAATATTATGATAAAGGAGTAACTTATGGCAAAAAGAAAATACGGCGAAGGTAGTGTATTCCTTCGCAAAGACGGTCGATGGGAAGGACGAATCATTATCGGTTATAATGAAAACGGCAATCCTAAGACCAAAAACGTAACCGCTAAAACGCAGGCTGAATGTAAGGAAAAGCTCCAAGCTCTCAAAGAGAAATGGGGCAGAACCAGCGACAGGCTAAAGCCGGACATGCCGTTTGGCGATTGGATGGACTTCTGGTATCAGAACTTCTCAAAGCCCAAGATCAGACAGACAACGCAAGAATGCTACGAGAACCGAATCTATAACCACATCATCCCCGAGATTGGCAAGATTCCGATGAACAAACTCACGCAGAACGACCTGCAACAGTTCTATGCACGGCTAAAGAAGGGTGGCAGGCGCAGACTCACAGAGTTTTATGGTGAGGGCTTATCCGACAGAATGGTACGTTCATGCCACACCACCTGCCGAACCTCCCTCGAAAAGGCGGTAACCGAGGGCTTGATAACCGTCAACCCTGCCATTGGTTGCCGACTGCCTCCGAAGAAAGCAAAGGAGATGCAGGTGCTGACACAGGACGAGATCAGGCGGTTTCTGATCCAAGCAAACGAGGAAGGATACTACGAGTTCTTCCTCCTCGAGCTGACCACGGGGATGCGCCGAGGGGAGATTCTCGGACTCCAATGGAAGGACGTCAACTTCGCTACGGGAGAGCTCCACATCAGACGGCAGGTAGTCAAGAAAGGCGCACAGACCCAGATCACAAAGCCCAAGACCAAATCCTCCATCCGCACCATCCTTCTGCCCTCGGATATGCTGGAAATCCTTGCGGAACATAAGAAAACCGCCACCTGCGAGTGGGTGTTCCCATCACCCGTCAAGGAAGGAGAGCCGAGAAATCCCGATTCGATCTATGGCAAATTCCAAAAGATACTGAAGCGAGCGCAGTGCAAGAAGATCCGCTTCCACGACCTGCGCCATACCTTCGCTACCATGGCGCTTGAAAACGGCATGGATATCAAGACTCTCTCCGCTATGATAGGCCACATCAGAGCGGAAACCACGCTCAACATCTACAGCCATATCACCGACACCATGCAGAAGCAGGCAGCCGTGAGAATTGACCGAGAAATCGGCGGTACAGACGCACAAATGCCCGAACCGACGCCGCCCAAGACAAGTGAACCCACCCCCACGAAAGCCACGCCTGAGAAGGAATTTGAGCCCTACAAGGGCAAGATACGCAAGAGTGGCACGGGATGCGTGACGATGATAAACGACCACCTCTACGAGGGGCGGTTCACGCCGAGAGTCAACGGTAAACGCATATCCAAGAACGTATACGCCAAGACACGAGAGGAATGCGAGGAAAAGCTCGCAGAGCTGATAAAAACCATGAAAGCGGAAATCGCGGAGATGAAAAAGACAGCAAAGAACGCATAACGCACAAAGGGGCGACCACGAACGGTCGCCCCTCAAAATTTGCGGTGCTGTAGTCAAAGAAGAACTTGTTTATTCCTGGGATTGACTATTTTGTTCACCTAATAATGCAATTTTATCGATTGATAGAAGTTGTGTTTCAATTGGAGGAAAAACGCACTTAACTTCATTGGGAGTTTTTATTGAAGCATATACTTCCATACCCTTATTCATCCAATCTGTTAACAGATTTAGTGAGTTTTTCATACGCTCAAAATCTTCAGGGTCTTTTATATCGTATTGCTTGCAAAGTTCTTCGGAATGTGTTTCTATCAACTTTTTGCCAATGGTTTCAAAATCTTTTTCCATTCGTTCGACCATATCATTCCCAAGTTTTAAGGAACGAACTTTTTCCACTTGTTCCTTGGTTGTTAGATAATGGGACCTAATAATCAAAGCTTTATCGACTAATGCTGCAACCATACCGAGAACGGTGGCAATAGCAGCACCACCAATTACAAAACTTAACCATATTGAACCCACATCAACAGCTGAAAGTGTAATAGTATTGTCTGTTTTAGAAAAAAGAGGGCAGGTGGAAAATATGGTGTTCAAATCTTTTGTACACTTGCTAAAATCAGAAAGGGATAATTGTGGGGGCATTTTTATATCTAACCCATTTTCTGTTTGGGAATAATTAAGAGATTCAAATAATTCTGTGATAGTAAGTACTTTATTTAACAATCTCTGATATTCTGTTTGAAGAATGCTTTTCGCACGTTGATCCAAATTTACTTCTACTGTTGGTTGAGTAAATCCGACAGATGTTTTCCTCACTTCTTCAATGTTTGATGAGAAAGATGTTATTGGGTCTAAATCACGTAATATTCCTCTAACATTATCGGCGTTAGACAATTTATAGTATGTAATATTGCCTGTACCTTTTTTCTCTTCGAAAGCAAGGTCACACCAAGAATTTTGCACATTTTGGCAAATAGCATATACTTCCTGTAATCTCATATTGCTTACTCCTTATAACATCTGTACGATAATAGCCGCAGAGTTACCCCTGCGGCTTCGATTGCGGTCAAAACCGCGATTTTGGTCGGAGTGACAGGATTCGAACCTGCGGCATCGACGTCCCAAACGTCGCGCGCTACCAACTGCGCCACACCCCGAAGTGTGAAAAATATTCGATTTTTAGGTCAATTTCCGTAAGTGGTCAAATCTGTGGTCAAAACATTTTGTCGGTGTTATTTTGAAAAGGCAAACAGCCGAAAAAGTGAGTGTTTTCAAGGGTTTTCGAGCGTTTGAAAAATCAAGAAGCGAAAGCCGCCTGCATGCTCCCAAAGCACGCGCGCTACCGGACTGCGCCACACCCCGCAACGGGAACGGTTACATTATAGCAGATACTTTCCTTTTTGTCAAGAGTCAATTCAAAAAAGCTTCCACCCGCGGATGACTCCGCGGGTGGTTTGATTGATTCGGGTATCCGAGGAAAGGCTTCGGATCATTCACCCTTCAGCACGATGGCCTGACCGCCGGTGAGGGTAATCATCTTAACGGCCTGAACCGAGAAGGCGTCGGCCTTAATGATGAGAGGCTTATCCAGCGTACCGGAGGACAGCACCTTCAGACGGCCTACGTTAGCATCGATCATTCCCTTTTCCTGGAGGCTTGCCAGGTCAACGGTCTCGCCGGCCTGGTATGCGGCGCTGATAAGACCTACGTTGATAATGCCCATCTTACCCACTCCGCCTGTTTCTTCAGACTCAATGAGGAAGTGCTCGGCAACCTTGTCGGTCATCATTTCGTCCACGTACTCGGAATCGACCTCGTGAACCGTCTCAACGGTTTCGGGGATTTCCTCCTCAGGGATCTCCTCGCCCACGGGGATGAACAGGGGCGCGGCATCGACGGGCGCCTCGGGCTCAGGCTCGGGCTCGGCAACGGGCGCGGTCTCGGGCTCATCATCCTTGGGCTCGCCCTTGCGGCGGAGCAGAATGATCACAGCAGCGGCGGCACCGGCTGCCACGACCACCACCACGATGATCCACCACCAGCTACCCTTACAGCCGTCTCCGGTGACAGGAGTGGTATCGGTCTCACCGCCGGGGGCGGTGGTACCGGGAGTCGTTTCGGGATCGGTCTCGGGATCGGTCTCAGGATCAGTATCGGGATCAGTCTCGGGATCAGTCTCGGGATCGGTCTCAACGGGAATAGGCGTAGCCTCGTACTTGGCAGTATAGGTCACGTCACCTGCAACAGCAGCGAGATCCTTGTCCCAACCGGTGAAGGTATAAGTAAACTCGGCATCGGCGGCCTTATCGGTAGAGCCCTTGAAGGAGGGGGTCTGACCGTACTCGTACTCCTCGGTGGTCTTGGTGCCGTTCACATCCCAGGTCACGGTGTACTTGTTGACGGTAGAGTCGTACTGGGCGGTGTAGGTCGCGTCACCGGTCACGGTAGCGATAGCCTTGTCCCAACCCTTGAAGGTGTAGGTGTACTGAGCGGTAGCGGCCTTATCGGTAGAGCCCTTGAAGGAGGGGGTCTGACCGTACTCGTACTCCTCGGTGGTCTTGGTGCCGTTCACATCCCAGGTCACGGTGTA
>JAGAIH010000518.1 GCA_017626655.1 Clostridia bacterium
ATGGGGGTGCCACCTGCCCCGCTGGGGATGGATAATGGCGGCGGCCGAATCACCGACAAACCCAAATTTGAAAGGCGGCTGAATAGTTGCACCTCCCCATCCCACCGACTCACCCCCACTGTAAAGGAGACCCACCATGAAACATCCCCATTCCTTGCTTTCCCTGACCGCGCTCCTTTTGGGTGCCGTCCTGCTCCTTGGCTCCTGTGACAAGCCTGCGCCTCCCGCTGACGACACCGCCGAACAAGGTGAGGTGACTACCGAGGCTCCCACCGTGGCGGATACCGAGGAGGTCACCACTGAGGAGGCGGACACCGACCCCGTCCTGCTGGAGATCGTCAAGGCAGGGCAGAGGCGAGCCACCTACCGCGTGATCTACGACAAGGACGCGGACGACGAGACGGTAGCGGCTATGGAGATGCTCTGCGCCATGATCAAGAGCTATACCGGCTGTAGGATCGATCCTCTGGACATGAGCAAGGATACCGCCAAGGAGATCGTATTCAACGCCGAGGGCCGTGATGGGATCGCCGAGCTGAAGGCCACGCTCTCCGAGGGGGAGTACGCCATGAGGATCAAGCCCCATGCAAGCGGCGAGGGCGGCGACCTGCTCATCGCCACCACCACCTACCGCTCGGCCTACGCCTGCGCGGAATATTTGATGAAGCACTTTACCACAGACGAGGGGGCCTTGGTGGTTCCCATGGATCTGGACGTGAAGGGCTCGGAAAAGGAGTATACCATGATCACCTCTGCTATCAACAATCTTCGCGACCCCTGCATCCTGGTGGAGGACGGGGTCTACTACGCCTACGGCACGGGCTGGACCTGCTACAAGAACACCTCGGGGGATCTGGGCGGGGCTTGGACGAAGGTCGGCACCGTGGCCTCGGTGGGCGATCCCGCTCTGGACGGTGGTGACCACTGGGCACCCGAGGTCCACAGGTACAACGGCGCGTACTACATGTTCACCACCTATAAGAATAAAAAGACCGGCCGTCACGGCTGTACCATTCTGAAGTCTGATTCCCCCGAGGGCCCCTTCGCCGAGATCACGGGCGGGCAGATCACCCCCGCCGAGTGGGATGCCATCGACGGCACCCTGTACGTGGATCCCGAGGGTCAGCCCTGGATGGTCTTCGTCCACGAATGGATCAGTATGCCCGACAAGGTGGGCACCTTCGCCGCCGCCAAGCTATCCGAGGATCTCACCCACTTCATATCCGAGCCCTTCGAGCTGTTCCGCGCCGACGAGCCCGCCTGGGCGGTCATGGGAGTCACAGACGGCTGCTGGATGTACACCACCAAGGAGGGGGAGCTGCTCATGGTCTGGTCCAACTTCGACGCCTTCGGCTACACCGTGGCGGTGGCGAGAAGCTCCAACGGACGGCTGGACGGCGAATGGATCCACGAAAAGGAGCTGCTCTACTCCAAGGCCATGACGGGTGAGTACGACGGCGGTCACGCCATGATCTTCACGGGTCTGGATGGGCAGAAGTACCTCTCCTTCCACTCCCCCAACGCCGCCGTGGGAAGCCGCCGGGAGCGGCCCGTGTTCCTGGCCATCGAGGAGAAGGACGGACGGCTGGTCTGGGCGGAGGGTGAGAAGTAAGATACTTCCCTACCTTAAAGAGACGGTTTTCGGGCCGTCTCTTTGTTCTTTGGGAGGGATGAGGTTTTCAAATATGGGTTTAGCGGTCTGACGGAACAGAGTGGAATTGGGAAGGGTGACCCTCATCCACCGCTACGCGGTCCCCCTTCCCCCGAGGGGAAGGTATTCGGCTCGTGCTTTTCGTTATCTCTGAAAAGCTATTGGTATCAGTACGTTTTTGGGTATTAG
>JAGAIH010000519.1 GCA_017626655.1 Clostridia bacterium
TGGGCCGAGACCGTCAGCGACGTGATGGATGCCTACTACGGCGCAGACTGACAGAGTCATAAGGAGTTTACCATGAATCGCAATATGAAAGAGTGGCTGTCCGATATGATTTCGGCAGACAAAAAGACCGCTTTACCCATCCTTTCCTTCCCCTCGGTGTTCCTGCTGGGGGTCACCGTACGCGAGCTGATCTCCGACAGCGACCGCCAGGCGCGGGGCATGAAGCTGGTGGCCGAGAGGGTGAACTCCGCCGCCGCCGTGTCCCTGATGGACCTGTCGGTGGAGGCCGAGTGCTTCGGGGCTACCGTCCGCGTGTCGGATGACGAGGTCCCCACCGTGGTGGGCCGCCTGGTCCACGACGAGGACGAGGCCGACGCCCTGGAGGTCCCCGCCGTGGGCACCGCCCGCTCGGGACTCTACGTGGAGTCCATCCGCAAGGCCGTAGAGATCATCACCGACCGCCCCGTGTTGGCGGGGATCATCGGCCCCTTCTCGTTGGCCGCCCGTCTCCTGGACGTCACCGAGATCATGATGGACTGCTACGACGAGCCGGATATGGTGCATACCGTCCTGGAGAAATGCACCGCCTTCCTCATTGAGTACGCCAAGGCCTACAAGGCCGCGGGGGCTGACGGCATCATGATGGCCGAGCCCGTGTCGGGGCTGCTTTCCCCCGCCCTGGAGGAGGAGTTCTCCTCGCCCTATGTCAAGAGGATCGTGGAGGCGGTACAGGACGAGCAGTTCATCGTGGTCTACCACAACTGCGGCGACAACGTCCTCCGCATGACGGATTCCATCCTCTCCACGGGGGCGGATGCCTACCACTTCGGCAACTCCATCGACATGGCCGATATGATGGCCAAGATGCCCGCCGACACCGTGGTCATGGGCAACGTGGACCCCGCCGGGGTCCTGCGCCAGGGGACCCCCGAGACGGTGCGGGAGGCCACGCTCACCGTCATGGGCAAGTGCTGTTCCTACCCTAATTTCGTCATTTCCTCGGGCTGTGATATTCCTCCCGCTACTCCGTGGGAGAATCTGGACGCCTTCTTTGCCGCCGTGGAGGAATACTATGGATAATAAGGAACTTTTCGATAAGCTCACCGATCTGGCGCAGTCCCTGGGGGCCTTCCGCGCTTCGGTCATACCCGTAGAGGATATTGAGACCGACGCCTCCTTCCGCGACCTCTGCGCCGCCAACGTCTGCGGCAACTACGGCCGCAACTGGATGTGTCCCCCCGACGCGGGGGACATCCACGACCTCATGGCTGCTCTGCGTACCTACTCCTACGCCCTGGTCTACCAGACCGTCTCAGAGCTGGAGGACAGCTACGATTTTGAGGGCATGATGGACGCGGGGGTGGCCCACAACCGCCTCATGGTGGAGCTGCGCCGCGGGATCGACGGGCTGGCTCTGCCCCGCATTCTCCATCTGGGCGCGGGCGGGTGCCGTATGTGCGAGGTCTGCGCCAAGCGGACGGGAGAGCCCTGCCGCCACCCCGACCTGGCCGTGGCGTCCCTGGAGACCTACGGCGTCAACGTATCGAGGCTCGCTCCCGCCGCAGGGATGAAGTACATCAACGGCAAGGATACCGTGACCTACTTCGGCGCGGTGCTGTTCGATCTGTAACGAGCGTGCCTCCGGCGGCCTAGGGACCCTTTGGAAAGGGTCCTTAGGAATCCCCGAAACTTTCAACAGGATCATCATAAGCTCTTTGATGATCCTGCTTTTTGACAGAGGAATTGATTATGGAAAACACAAGGAAAACGGTCACGGTACTCCTCAACGGCACCCCTCTCACCTGTCCCGCGGGGACGGTCTTGGGAAATCTTATGCAGGCGGGGGGCCACGGGCATATGCCCTGCGGCGGCCATGGCAAGTGCGGGAAGTGCCGCGTGACGGTTGTGGGTGAGGTGTCCGACCCCACCGAGGATGAGAAGCGGGCGTTGACCCCCGAGGAGCTGGCGGGCGGGATCAGGCTTTCCTGCCGCGTGATGGTTTGGGGTGACTGCACCGTCACCACCGCCGAGCAGGGGCGGGGGCAGATCGTGACCCACGGGGCGTTCCCCGCTTCTATGAGCGGGAAGGAGTTCACACCCTTTTGGAGCGGATACGGTGTGGCCATCGACATCGGCACCACCACCCTGGCCGCGCGGCTCTACGATCGGGAAGGGAAGCTGTTGTCCGAGACCTCCCGACTCAACCCCCAATCCGCCTGGGGGGCCGACGTCATCTCCCGCATGGAGGCGGCGATGGCGGGGAATGCGGTCAGGATCGCCCAGATCACCCGCCGCGCCCTGAATGGGATGCTGACCGAGCTGGCCGATGCCGCCGAGGTGGAGACTACCGCCATTGGGGCGGTGGTGATCACGGGCAACACGGTCATGCTTCATCTCCTCACCGAGACCGATGTGGAGCCCCTGACCCACGCCCCCTTTGCCGCCGAGCGGCTGTTCGGTGAGGTGCTGACCGCCAAGGAATTGGGCTTGACCGCCCTTTCCTCCGACGTGCCTGTGTATCTGCCTCCCTGTATCGCCGCCTTCATCGGGGCGGATACGGTGACCGCGACTCTGGCCTCGGATCTCCGCGAGATCCCCGAGACCGCCCTTCTCTGCGATATCGGCACCAACGGCGAGATGGTTCTGTGGCACGAGGGCGCCCTTTACGCCTGCTCCACCGCCGCGGGGCCTGCCTTTGAGGGGGCTGGGATCTCCATGGGCATGAGCGGACGGGTGGGTGCCATTGACCGCGTGTGGGTGCGCCGTTCCGCAAACGGAACAGGGGCGATCGAAGCCCACGTCATCGGCGAGGGCGACCCCGTAGGACTCTGCGGGAGCGGTCTGGTGGATGCCGTGGCGGCTCTGTTGGATACCGAGCTGTTGGACGAGACGGGGTACCTCGAGAACGATCCCGTCTGTATTTCCGAGCCTGTGACCCTCATACAGGAGGATATCCGCGCGGTACAGCTGGCCAAGAGCGCCATCCACGCGGGGATGCGGACCCTGATCCACACTGCCCGACTGGACTGCGACGACGTGGCGACCCTCTACATCGCGGGGGGCTTTGGCAGTTACCTGGACGTGAAGAACGCGGGCAAGATCGGGCTTCTTCCCGAGGAGCTGACTGACCGCGTCACGGTGCTGGGCAACGCCGCGCTGACGGGGGCGGCTATGCTGCTGCTCCGTGAGGACCTGCGGGCGGTCTGCGAGAGGCTAGCCCGAGAGACACGGGTCGTGGAGCTGGCGACCAATCCCGTGTTCGTGAGTGAGTATATGGAGCGGATGATGTTCTGATACAACAATAAAAAAGAATCGTACGTGCCGTGAGACACAAAAAATCATAAAAAAACGGCAAGGGGTATTGACAAATGAACCCGTATGCCGTATAATATAGACAGAGAGGCTACCGATACGGTTGCTTCCCATTAGGTTAAAGAAATAACTGCCTTAACTTTCTCAGGGTTGCGGGCGGTTATTTCTTTTTATTATTTTGGTAGATAATGACAACAAGTGCCAACAGGTCAATGACCACTGTGCAAAACAGGAAAAAGACTTCCCAAGTCATGTACAACTCTATCACCTCCCCTCTGTTTGAAACATCGGGAAAGGCTTCGGATAATGAAAAGATACTTTCCCAATGAGAACAATGAGGAAAGCAACCGCACCGTAGGGCTGTAATGGTCGGAGGCCGTCACAGTCGGTAGCCATATATAGGATACCACTTTCTACTAAATTTGTCAAGTCGTTTTTCTATAGTTCTTTTCATTTGTTGTTATACATGAAAAGACATGACCGTTTTATACAAATTGCTTTTATTACCGTATCTTTTTGAAATAAACAGTTTCACCCTCGGAGCTTGCGGTATCACTTATTGCATACCCCAGTTTCCTGTAAAAGCCCTCTGCCCGCGGCTCTGCCTTGAGCATAATTTGGCTCATGCCGAGATCAGAAAAATACTGCTCGGCAAATGCCATGAGTTGGCCGCCGTTTCCTGCCCGTCTATACGCCGGAGCCACCCAAAGCTCACGGATATAGCCGTAGGATTCGGTAAAGAAGGGGCAGGTTAGCTGAAGGGGGCAGAATAGGATAAAGCCTGCGACGGTATCTCTGTCCAGCCGCATGATGGCCTTGGTCACATTCTTTTCTGCGTTCATCTGACGAAACAGCATGGGCCAGTTTCGGGTGCCGCCGCTGATCTCGCTGAAATAAGCTTTGAAGGCTGTCATGAAGGGCTCGGATTCAAAATCTTCCACGTAAATGTCACGCATATTCGGGTTCCTTTCCAATGTAAGTTTGGTTTTGAGATACTGCCTCTATCATAGCAGACGGTACCGAATCTGTCAATCAACCCGTGGTTGTGTAAAAAACTCCCCCAAAACCACTTGCAAGATCCCCGAAAATGTGCTATAATAAACGGGTTGCATCCTACCGAAAAGGAGTCCCCGCCATGCTCAAACGCTTCATCTCCTACTACCGCCCCCACAAGACCATATTCGTTTTGGATATGCTGGCCTCCCTCTTGGTGGCACTGGTGGGTATCGTCTACCCCATCATCACCCGCGAGATGCTCAACGAGCTGATCCCCAACAAGCAGTACCGTATGATCGTTTTTGCCGGTATCGGGCTTCTGCTTTTGTACGTGGTGCGTATGCTCCTTAACTTCTTCATCCAGTACTACGGTCACGTCATGGGCGTGCGGATGCAGGCCCAGATGCGGTCGGATATGTTCCGCCATCTGGAAAAGCTGCCCTACTCCTTCTACGACAACCACGAGACGGGTAAGATCATGTCCCGCATGACCAACGATCTCATGGACATCAGCGAGCTGGCCCACCACGGCCCCGAGAACCTGCTGATCTCCACCATCTCGGTCATCGTCTCCTTCGTGTACCTCTGCACCATCAACCCTTGGCTGACCCTCATCATCTTCGCCTGCGTCCCCTTCCTCATCCTCATCGCCGCCACCCTCCGCAAGCGGATGCGGAACGCCTTCATGGAGAGCCGCGTCTCCACCGCCCAGATCAACGCCTCCCTGGAGAGCAGTATCTCGGGCATCCGCGTGACCA
>JAGAIH010000520.1 GCA_017626655.1 Clostridia bacterium
ACTTACACCTGCCTCCGCAACACCGTCCGCGTGGACAGCATCCCAGCGGCATCGAGTCGGGGGCCGTCCCCGATATGCTGGCCGCCATCGCCGAGCAGCTGAAAAGCGGGGTGGACACCGCCAAGCTCACCCGCGACATCCTCTTTGAAAAGGCCCTCTACCAAGCCTCCTGCAAGGCCGCCATCAAGGCGGGACGGGACTACCCCGAGGAACACATCAAGTGGCTGGTGGACAAGCTCATGGAGATCCCCGATATCACCTTCTGTCCTCATGGACGGCCGGTGGCTATGGAGATGAAGAAGAGGAATATTGACCATCAGTTTGAGAGATGTTGAGAAAATGATCCGGAAAGGAAAGAGACATGACCGACGCTGAACGCAGAAAAGCCGCAAAAGCATTTGCGGAATATTGGAAGGATCGCGGAGACGAGAAGAGCGACAGCCAATCCTTCTGGCTTGCCTTTGTCCGCGAGGTGCTGGGGGTCGCCGAGCCTGAAAGATTCATCCTCTTTGAGGAACGGGTGAAGCTTGACCATACCAGCTTCATCGACGGTCACATCCCCTCGACTCACGTTCTCATTGAACAGAAAAAGAAGGGACTCAATCTCCGCAGTCCCATTCGTCAATCCGATGGGACTCTGCTCAACCCCTTCCAGCAGGCCCAGCGGTACTCCGCCGCGCTCCCCTACTCCCAACGCCCCCGTTGGATCATTACCTGTAATTTTGAGGAGTTTCTGATCTACGATATGGAGAAGCCCACGGGAGAGCCCGAGAGCATCAAGCTCTGCGACCTGCCCAAGGAATACTACCGCTTTGGCTTCCTTGTGGAAGAAAAGAGCGAGCTTGTCCACCGCGAGGAGGAGATCTCCATGCAGGCGGGCGAGCTGGTGGGAAGGCTCTACGACGCCATTTTGAAGCAGTACATCCACCCTGAGGACAAGGCCTCCCTGCACAGCTTGAATATTCTCTGCGTGCGGCTGGTATTTTGCCTGTACGCCGAGGACGCGGGGATCTTTGGCAGTCATAGTAAGTTCCATGATTACGTGCGGAGCTTTGCCGCCAAGGACGTGCGCCGCGCTCTGATCGACCTGTTCCGCGTGCTGGACACAAAGCCCGCCGACCGCGACCCCTACATGGATGAAGCGCTGGCCTCCTTCCCCTATGTCAACGGCGGCCTGTTTGCCGATACCGATATTGAGATCCCCAATTTCACCGACGGGATCGTGGACCTGCTTCTGCACAAGGCCAGCGAGGACTTTGACTGGTCCCAGATCAGCCCCACCATCTTCGGCGCGGTGTTTGAGTCCACGCTGAACCCCGAGACCCGCCGCTCGGGCGGTATGCACTATACCTCCATCGAGAATATCCACAAGGTCATTGACCCTCTGTTTCTGGATGGACTGCGGGAGGAATTTGCCGAGATCAAGGCCTTGAAGGTGGCCAAGACCCGCAAGGAGCGGGCGGAGGCCTTTCGCGCAAGGCTGGCGGGACTGACCTTTTTCGACCCCGCCTGTGGCTCCGGCAACTTCCTGACAGAGACCTATATCTCCCTGCGCCGACTGGAAAACGAGGCGTTGAAGCTGATCTTTGAGGATCAGATCGTGCTGGATTTCGGTGACGTGATCCAAGTCTCCATCGGGCAGTTCTACGGCATTGAGATCAACGATTTTGCCGTGACGGTGGCCAAGACCGCCCTGTGGATCGCGGAATCCCAGATGATGAAGGAGACCGAGGAGATCCTCAACGCCAATCTGGACTTTTTGCCCCTGCGCTCCTACGCCAACATCGTGGAGGGCAACGCGCTCCGCGTGGATTGGGAGGACGTGGTGCCGAAGGAGCGGTTGAATTATATTATGGGGAATCCGCCGTTTGTGGGACATCAGTATCGTAATCCTTCACAAGCTTCTGACATGGAGTTCGTTTTTAAGGATTTTGGTAACTATGGCAAATTAGACTATGTAAGTGCATGGTACAAAAAAGGGGCTGATTATATGAAAGCAACTCATATAAAAGCGGCATTAGTATCAACAAATTCTATTGTACAAGGTGAATCTGTTGCCACTATGTGGGAACCTTTGTTTACCAGATTCAATTTGCAAATAGATTTTGCTCACAAAACTTTCCGTTGGGATAGTGAGGCCAGTATCAAAGCTCACGTACATTGTGTCATTATTGGATTTTCTTTATGGAATGACAACAGACCGAAATATCTGTATCAAAATGATCGAATGACACTGGCAAAAAACATAAATGGTTATCTTTTAGATGCACCTAATGTGTTTATTCAGAATAGAAGTTCTGTATTAACTATGGGTTTGCCTAAAATGAGTAAGGGCAGTCAGCCAACGGATGGCGGAAATCTTATTTTGTCTGTACAAGAGAAAACTGAAATTATTGAACTATACCCACAATGTGGAGCATTTATTAAACGCTATATAAGTGCCGACGATTACATTAACAACAAATTGAGATATTGCTTATGGCTTAAAGGAGTCTCACCCAAGGAGTATCGAAGCATTCCCCCGATAATGTCTCGCCTTGAAAAGGTAAAGGAAATGCGTTTAAATAGTCCGACTAAATCAGTTCAAAGGGATGCAGAAACACCGATGTTGTTCACACAAATTCGTCAACCAGCAACAGAGTATTTGGTTGTTCCAGAGGTGTCCTCGGAACGACGCAAATATGTTCCAATCGGTTTTATGCCCGCAGATGTTATTGTGAGTAATATGTTATATGTGGTCAATAGCGCATCGTTGTATATGTTCGGTGTAATGATATCCAATGTTCACATGGCGTGGATGCGAGTTGTGTGTGGAAGATTGAAAAGTGATTACCGATATACTCCCGCTGTTTACAATAACTTCCCATGGCCTACCCCCACCACCGAGCAGAAGATGAGAATTGAGGAAACTGCCCAAGCAATTTTGGATGCCCGCGCACTCTATCCCGATTGCAGTCTTGCCGATCTGTATGATGAATTGACCATGCCCAAAGAATTGAGAAAAGCGCATCAGGAAAATGACAAGGCGGTTATGAAAGCGTATGGATTTGATATTAAGACGATGACGGAGAGTGGATGTGTGGCGGAGTTGATGAGGATGTATCAAAGTTTAGTACATGAAACAAACAAGAAATAAGTAGGTAAAGATATGCAAAGTGCTTTGGATAACAAAAAACATGGTGTGATTGCATTTGACCAATATGGGAAAAGAATCGACATTAAAGAGGTGAGAATGGCTCCGCATGCTATGAACGGGCATTCGGACGAAGAGGATAAGCTGTTAATGGATATGCTTTATTGGCGCTGGCTATTCTTGTCTCGTTACTCCACTAAAGGGACAGAGGTGTTGTATCACTATACCTCACCTTCAGCAGCATTGAGTATTTTAAGTAACTCAAAACAAAAGCATCACTCTGCCATATTGCATTTTACAAGATTTGATTCGCTAAACGATAAGAATGAACAACAAGAAATACTTGAATTTTTGCACAAGTATTGCAAGAAAAAGCTGGAGGAGGGAATCATTTCACATCCTGTATATGACTTGCTTATGGAGATGGATTTGTCGGATAAACATATGATTAGAACATATATCAAGGGGGCTGATGGTGCTATTTCGGACGAACATGAATGTAAACGTATTGATTGTGATGTATATTTATGTTGTTTCTCGGAAGCCGATGATTTGCTACCCATGTGGAATTACTATTCAAAGTCTAGTCATTATGAAGGGTATTGTATAGGTTTTAGCAATAAGAGTTTTCAAGAATTAAAGACTGTACGCGATGGTTATGATTTTGAAGTGTATAAGGTTATCTACTCTGCAGAGGAAAAAGAAAAATTGTTTGATGAGTTTATTATTCCTTTTGTTTCACAGTATGATGGAGGAACAGAATGGGTAAAAATGCGTATAGAGCAGCAAATAAGAGAGTTTCTTTGTGAATTTCAATTTCTATTCAAAAACGAAGCTTTTGAGCATGAAAAAGAGCTGCGCGCGATACTATATATTCCCAAAAACTGCCATCAAAAAAACGTTTCAAATGGCTATGTTTCAAATGTACAATACCGTGCTAGTCATGGCTATATTATTCCATATGTGGCTTGTACCTGCCCAGAAAATAGTGTAGTGAGTGTGAAAGTTGCTCCCTTGTTAGAAAGAGAACTTGCTGAAAAGAATTTGACAGAGTATCTCACACATATGGGTTATGATGTAGGGCCAGATGCTATTACTGTTGATTCGTCTTCCATCCCGATAAGATTCTAACTGCTTTGCAGTTACAAATAAAAACCCGGCCTCACATTGCATTTGTGACAAGCCAAGAAAGAGGAACCGATGTTTACGATTCTCGCAACCGACGGACGCGCCCGCAGAGGCGTGCTCCACACCGTTCACGGTGACATCCAGACCCCCGTTTTCATGAACGTGGGCACCTGCGCCGCTATCAAGGGCGGCGTATCCACCATGGAGCTGCTCAATGACGTGGATTGCCAGGTCGAGCTCTCCAACACCTACCACCTCCACATCCGCCCCGGCGACAAGCTCATCTACGATATGGGGGGCTTGCACAAGTTCATGAACTGGCCCAAGCCCATCCTCACCGATAGCGGCGGATTCCAGGTCTTCTCCCTGTCCTCCCTCCGCAAGATCACCGAGGAAGGCGTGAGATTTGCCTCCCACGTGGACGGCAAGCGCATCTTCATGGGACCCGAGGAGAGTATGCAGATCCAGTCCCATCTCGCCTCCACCATCGCCATGGCCTTTGACGAGTGCATCGAGAACCCCGCCCCCTACCAGTACGTCAAGCAGTCCTGCGCCCGTACCGTCCGCTGGCTGGAGCGTTGCCGCGCCGAGATGGACCGCCTCAACAGCCTCCCCGAGACCATCAACCGCAACCAGATGCTCTTCGGCATCAACCAGGGCGGCACCTACGAGGATCTCCGTATCGAGCATATGCATCAGATCGCCGAGATCCCCTGCGAGGGCTACGCCATCGGCGGCCTGGCCGTAGGCGAGGCCACCGAGGAGATGTACCGCATCATCGACGCCGTGGAGCCTCATATGCCCCAGGATAAGCCCCGCTACCTCATGGGCGTGGGTACCCCCTGCAACATCCTGGAGGCCGTCCACATGGGCGTGGACTTCTTCGACTGCGTTATGCCCTCCCGCAACGCCCGCCACGGCAACCTCTTCACCTGGGAGGGTAAGATCAACCTCCTCAACGAGAAGTACATGAAGGATCCCCGCCCCATCGGCCTGACCTGCGACTGCCCCACTTGCCGCAACTACAGCCGCTCCTACATCCGCCACCTCATCAAGGCTAAGGAGTCCCTGGGTATGCGCCTGGCCGTCACCCACAACCTGTACTTCTACAACAACCTCACCCGCAAGATCCGCGAGGCCCTGGAGGGCGGCTACTTCGAGAGCTTCTACCAGAAGTACCGCGTGATCCTGGGCGAGCGTTGCCCCGACTAAGTAAGATACAAAGATACAAGATACAAAGATACAAGATAATCTGAAACCGAGGCATATCTTGTATCTCGTATCTTGTATCTCGTATCTTGTATCTCGTATCTTGTATCTTGTATCTCGTATCTCGACTCTTCAATCCGAAAGGAGTATCCCTATGTCTATCCGCGCCATCATTTTTGACAAGGACGGCACCCTCCACGACACCGAAAAGGTCTACCTGCAAGCCTGGAAGGCCGCCGCCGCCGAGTTAGGCGTTCCCGACATCGAGAACACCGTCCGCGACTGCACCGGCACCACCATCCCCTGGATCGCGGAGTACTGGGCGAAAAAGTACCCCGATATCCCCTTTGAGGACTATCTCCCCCGCCGTCAGTATTACTATTTCGGTATCCTGGAGAAAGGTGTCCCCATTAAGGAAGGGGCTCACGAGGTGCTTTCCTACCTCAAGGCCCATGGCTACAAGGTGGGCATGGCTACCTCCACCCCTTGGGATACCGTCAAGGATCATCTGGAGCGGACGGATATGATGGGGTACTTCGATACCGTCGTCACGGGTGATATGATCGAGCACGGCAAGCCCGCCCCCGATATCTACCTCCTGGCCGCCGAGCGGTTGGGGGTGGATCCCGCCGAGTGTATCGGCGTGGAGGATTCCATGAGCGGTGTCCGCTCCATCCACGCCGCGGGGATGCGCGCCGTTATGATCCCCGATATGATCCAGCCTACTCCCGAGGTGGAGGCTTTGGTGTGGAAAAAGCTCACCGAGATCTCTGAGCTGATCCCCCTGCTGGAGGGGATGGAATGAGCTTTACAGTCAAGGATATCATACGGTTCGACGAGATCCTTGCGGATATGTATCGGTCGGAGCTGACCTTTACGATCCTTGCCGAATTGGCGCTTCTGACCGTGATCCTGATCCTTGCGCTGTCCCCCCGCTCCTCGTGGAAGGATACAAGATGGGGAGATACGTCTGATCTCTACGACGAAAAGGAGCCCCGCTACCGCAACGGCAAGAAGCTGACCCGCCGAGAGCGGGAGGCCGAGAGGACCAAGCGTCAAAAACGCGGAAACGGCGTGATCGACGCGGTCCGAGCCTTGTCCCTGTGCGCGCTGGTCTGTGTCTTTGTCGGTCTGGGAATCTCCATGTTTATCCGTCTGGACCGTATGCAACGGGATCTGGACGGGGACGCCTACGCCGTCTACGAGGGCGTGTTTGATTGCGGCTATGAGGGAAGCTACGTGACCGTGACCCTGACCTTCCCCGACGGAAGCGGGAACACGGTCTCGGCCAGGGGAGACGAGCACGACCTGGGCTACCCCGAGGTAGGGAAGCATAGGGGCCGTGTCGTGTATGCCCAAAACAGCGGGTACGTGATTGAGGTGGAGTGGGACTCCGCCGAACCGTAGGAAAGGAGTGCCTGTGCGCTACACCGAAAAGCTTTTATGGATCCTGGACGAAAACCCCGCCAAGAGACGGGGATACAATGAAGAAAAGGTCCGTGAGAACATCGATTTCGTCCACTCCCTCGGCCTGAGATGCGACAGCGTGGGCTGGTGCGAGCTGGATCTGGGGGACCCCAAGGCCGAGGCGTACCTGGAAAGGATCGCCGCCTTTTGTAAGAGCAGGGATCTCTGGGCGCGGGGATGGTATACCCGCACCTATGCCGAGACCCAGAGCTCCTGGTACAAGCTGGGTACTGCGAGGATACCCGAGGATTCCTGGAGCCTCTGCGAGATCCCCGCGCCGGACGGTGAAGCCGTCAGGATCCTCGGCTCTGTCAAGGCCTACATGCTGGAGCCCCATTCCCCCAAGGATTGGCACCGCCCCATCCCCGCCCGTGTCAAGGACGCCCTGACCGATATGGGGATCCCCAACCTGACCTTCTGCTGGATCAAGGACGTGGGACGCTACGAGTCGGGGCAGTACTTCCACCTCTACGCCCATGCCCCCCTCCCCCGCTACTACAGCAATCGTGGCTTGAAGTATGAGATCCGCACCGACGTAGCCACCGAGTATCCCAAGATCTGGGAGCGGATCCTCGCTCTGGGCGGGATGCTCCCCAAGGTGGCTTCCATGTTTTACGATCTTCATATCTCCCTGCCCGACTGCTACAACGCCGCCGATCTCCCCGACGGCGGTCTGGCCGAGGTGTATAACCCCCTCACCTTCACCCAGCACCTGGTGGATACCCTGCTGATCCGCGAGGACGTGGCGCGAAAGCTCCTGGAGGCCAAGGCGATCTCCCCCCGCGACCTCGCCCCCGTGCCCATCGTGGAGGACTGCCCGCCCGGGTATTGGGAGGAGATCTCCCGCCCCCGCCCCGAGCCCTCCGCAGCCTTCATCGCGGCGCGGGAACAGGAACGGCTGGCTCTGGAGGCCAAGCCCCGCCCCCGCAGGAGCATCACCGAAAAGCAAGCCCTGTCCGCTCTCCGCAAGGCCAAAAAGGAGCGGAAGGAGGACTTCCAAAGGGCCATGCCCAAGGCTGCCGCCGAGGCCCTGACCTCCACGGCTTACGCCCCCCTTGTCCCCTACTACGGGATCGCCAACGGGGGAGCGCTGTCGGACGAGTATGCGCTGTTGCCCTATGCCCGCTCCCGGGAGGAGACCGAGGCCTTCCGCGCCGATATGGCCGCCGAGGAGCTTTTGGAGACCCCGCCCGAGGGGGTGTTGATCGCCTTCTGCCTCGACGGGGACCGTATTCTATTGGTGCCCAACGGGGAGGTAACCCGCTTCAGCCATGAGGTGCCAGAGGTCATCATGAGGTGGCCGACTCTTTCGCAGTTCATATACGACGCCATCAACGAGGAGGCCTGACATATAAGACTGCCGCCGAGGAACGGAAATGACCTCGGCGGCGGTCTTGGTTTGGAGATGGAGTCGATCGGATCTGGGGTGGTCGGTGCGTTTCGGTTGGCACAAACCCCTGTAGGGAGCGACGCCCTCGTCGCTCCTCCACATAGAACATGCCGATATGCTTCGGGGGTAAAGACGAAACATATATAGCTGCCACTAAAAAATGGCGTTTTTAGGTTGAGGAGCGACGAGGGCGTCGCTCCCTACGATCGGTTATTGGTAACCGAGCTGTTGTGCCGAACGACCCGCTAAACCCAATTAAGATCCTCAATATCCCTCGTTCTTCCCACTCAGCCTCCTCCACACCTTCCTCACGAGGTCCGCCGGGAACACCGTCAGCGCCAAAAGGAAGGTCACCCCCAGCTCTTTCGCGGTCAAGGGGGCCGTCCGTAGTACCGCCCCGCCCACGTAGACGAAAAGGATCTGCACCCCCAGGACCGCCGCCATGATGAGACAGAAGCCCTTGTTGCGGTGGAGTCCAGCCAAGAGATTGAGACGGTCGGTGCGGGCGTTGAAGCAGTTGAAGACCGAGGAGAAGATGAAAAGGGCGAAGAAGGCGGTCAGCAGGTAGATGTCGTCCCTTGCAGATCGAAATTGGCCCACGATAAGAGGGCATTTGAGGAAGAGCAGGCAGAGGGCGACGGTAAAGCCCCCCAGCCATAGGATCTGGCTGACCATGTAGCGATTCAGGATGGGCTCATCCCGTCGTTTGGGGGCCTCCTCCATGTAGGAGGGCAGAGGGGCCTCCCCCGCAAAGGCCAGGCCGCCCAGGGTGTCCATGATGAGGTTGATCCACAGCATCTGCACGACGGTCACGGGGGCATCCACCCCCAAGAAGGGGCAGATCATGGTGACCCCCACGGCGCAGAGATTCATGGTCAGCTGGAGGGTGATGAACTTGCGGATGGACTTGAAGACGGTGCGGCCGTACAGCACCGCGCGGACGATGGAGGAGAGGTTGTTGTCCAGGATGATGATATCCCCCGCGTCCTTGGCGACCTGGGTACCGCTCCCCATGGCGAAGCCCACGTCGGCTCGCTTCAGGGCGGGGGCGTCGTTGATGCCGTCTCCCGTCATGCCCACCACCAGCTCCTGCTCCTGGGCGATCCTCACCAGGCGGCTCTTGTCCGCGGGCAGGGCTCGGGCCACCACCCCCAGGCGGGGAAGCAGCTCCTTTACCCGGCTATCGCTCATGGCGGACAGCTCGTCGTGATCCACTACCCGATCCACCCCTTGCCCCAGGATCCCGCAGGTCTCGGCGATGGAGCGGGCGGTGTCGCGGTTGTCCCCCGTCATCATGACCACGTGGATTCCCGCCCGACGGAGCTTCTTCACCGAATCGGGGGCCTCGCGCCGCACCTTGTCGGTGAGGAGCAGGACACAGACCAGGGTCAAGGCGCCGTAGTCGCCCCCCTCCAGACGGGCCTTGGCGGGGAGAGCCGTCCGACCTGCCACCGCCTCGGCGCAGAGGATCACCCGCCCGCCCTTTTCGGTCATGGTCTTGATCCGCCTCGCCAGGGCGGCACGGTCCAGGCTCCCTCGGGTGCCGTCGGGACGGTAGGCGTCCGTGAGCCGTCCCAGGAGACGCTCGGGAGCGCCCTTGACGTACAGC
>JAGAIH010000521.1 GCA_017626655.1 Clostridia bacterium
CGAAGGATGGTGGATGAGGTACGACGTCAGGGCCAAAAGATCTTGATGGGCCAGCGTTATTACCTCATCCGTCACGCCCTTCGGGCGCGCCACCTTCCCCAAAGGGGAAGGTCATCTCGCTTCGCTCGAGAACGGGAGAACACACCGCTAAACCCCAATTTATGCGATCACGTCAGGCTCCTCCCCGCTCCCCCCAATGACCGTAATGACCACCTTATGGGGCAAGCAAACAATGCTCTCCCCCTCGCGGGAGATGGGCTTGTGGGCGGCGCAGATGCCGTCGGGGCAGGTGGCGGTGGCGATTGTGGCCTTGCCGTCCTTGATGACGAGGAGGTTCAGCTCCTCGCCGTTCTCCCCCGTAATGATCTCCACCTCGCGGTCCACCGACAGGGGATAGGTACCCATGACGGTGCCGTCCACCTCCACGCGGACGGCGCTCCCTTCCCCGCGGAGGAGGAACAGAGCGGCGGCGCCTATGGCCACGACGGCCAGGATGGCGATGATGAAGATCAGGTCGTTTCTGAACTTACGCCCACCGCCGTGGGCGGTGGGCGTGGTGGTTTGATTGGGTTGATTCATAGAATTACTCGACGAAATCCTGATTGATGAGCTCGTTGGGGTGGATATCCTCGGGGATGTCGGGGAAGATCACCTTCTTCATACAGCCCGTGGGACAGGCCTCGGCGCAGAGACCGCAGCCCTCACACTTATCATAATCAATTTTCGCCAGATTATTCGTGACGGTGATGGCATCGTGGGGGCAGACCTTCTTGCACTTCATACAGCCGATGCAGGCGTTCTTGCAGGCCTTGCGGGCATCGGCGCCCTTGTCGGTGTTGCTGCACATGACGGCGGCCTCGGTCTCCTGGGGGATCAAGGAGATGATGTGCTTGGGGCAGATGGTGGTGCAGAGACCGCAGCCCAGACAGCGGGAGGTGTCCACGTGGGCGATGCCGTCCTTCAGGCAGATGGCGTCGGCGGGGCAGGCCTTGGCGCAGTCCCCCAGGCCCAGACAGCCGAAGCGGCAGGCGTCGGGACCGCCGTAGAGCATGGAGGCGGCCTTACAGGTGGTGATGCCCTCGTAGGCGGCCTTCTTGGTAGTGGCCTCGCAGTTTCCGTTGCAGTGGACGTAGGCCACCACGTCCTCGGGAGCTTCTACTTCGACCCCCAGGATCTCCCCCAGCTCCTTGGCGGTAGCCTCGGCGCCGGGCACGCAGAGATTGGGCTTGGCGGAGCCGTCGGCCACGGCGGCGGCGTAATCGTCACAGCCCTTGTAGCCGCAGGCGCCGCAGTTGACGCCGGGGAGGCAGGCGCGGACAGCCTTGACGTTTTCGTCCTCCGGGACGGCAAAGAAGTGGGAGATGAGGGCCAGCAGGACGCCCAGGATCAGGGCGACGCCCGCGACCACGCCAAAGGCGACGAGAATGTTCATGAAATCCATAATCTCGGCACCTCCTTAGGCGAAGAGCGCGTCCACGATCCCCGCAAAGCCCATGAAGGCCAGGGAGATGAAGGAGGCGGCGATGAGGGTGACGGCGAGACCGCGGAAGGGGCGGGGGATGTTGGTCTCGTCGATGCGGGAGCGCAGGCCCGAGAACAGCACCATGGCCAGAAGGAAGCCCAGGCCTACGCCCAGGGTGTTGACCATGGACTCCAGGAAGGTGTAGCCGTCGGTGATGTTGTTGATGGTCACGCCCAGGACGGCGCAGTTGGTGGTGATGAGGGGGAGATACACGCCCAGGCCCTTGTGCAGGGAGGGGGAGAACTTCTTGAGGAGCAGCTCCAGCATCTGCACCAGGGAGGCGATGACCAGGATGAAGACGATGGTCTGCATATAGCCCAGGCCCACCTTGTCCAGCAGGAAATACTGGATGGGCCAGGTCACGGCGGTGGCCAGGAGCATGACGGCCGTGACCGCGATACCCATGCCCGTAGCCTGATCCAGCTTCTTGGAGACCCCCAGGAAGGGGCAGATGCCCAGGAAGCGGGCCAGGACGTAGTTATTGACCAGGACCGAAGAGAGCAGGATGACGATGAGGGACTTGAACATTTCCATTACTGTGCGCCTCCTTTCTCGGTGGATTCAGCGGGAGCGGCGGGAGCCTCGGCGCAGGAGCCGGTCTGGCAGAGGGCGGCGTTGGGACAGCCCGCGCAGGAGAAGGACTTCTTCAGAGGTGCCTTGCCGCTGGTGATGGCGTAGACCAGGGCGATGAGCATACCGTAGACCAGCATACCGCCGGGAGCCTTGACCAGCAGAGCGATCTTGTAGGGCTCCAGAGCGGGGATGGCGATCCCGGCGAAGGAGGCGTTGCCCAGCACCTCGCGGATGGTGGACATGGCCACCAGGGCCAGGGTGAAGCCGATGCCCATGCCGATGCCGTCCAGGGCGGATTTGCCCACGGAATTCTTGCCCGCGAACATCTCGGCGCGGCCCAGGATGATGCAGTTGACCGTGATCAGGGGGAGATAGACGCCCAGCATATCGTAGAGGGCGGGGAAATAGGCCTGGACGATCATCTGGACGATGGTGACGAAGCCCGCGATGACTACGATATAGCAGGGGATGCGGACGCTGTCGGGGATGATCTTGCGGAGCAGGGAGATGAGGATGTTGGAGCAGACCAGCACCGCCAGAGCGGCGATGCCCATGCCGAAGGCGCCCGCCACGTTGGTGGTGGTAGCCAGGGTGGGGCAGGTGCCCAGGATCAGGACGAACACGGGGTTCTCCTTGAGGATGCCCTTCCAGAGGACGGACAAGCAGCTATTCTTTTTCATCAGTTGCTTCCTCCTTTCAGGGTGTTCAGGGCCCCGAAGGCGCGCTCGATGGCCTTCAGGTAGCCGTTGGTGGTGAGGGTCGCGCCCGCGATGGCGTCGATATCCTTGTAGTCAGCCTCGGTCTTGCCGTCGAACTGACCGTAGAACTTCTCGTCGGCGCAGGCGTCACCGATGCCCTTGGATTCCTCCTGGGATACGGTGAGGGTGTCGATGATCCTGCCCTCGGGGTTCATGGAGAGGCGGACGATGATATACTCGCCCGAGGCGGGATGGTACTCGTCACCGCCCGTGATGCCGTAGCCGGGGCCCTTGACCTCAAAGATAAAGTTGCCCGATGCGGTCTTCTTGGCGGAGGTGATATACTTGAGGGTCTCGGCGTAGGGGGCAAGGTCGATATCCTCGACGGTGGAGGCCACCAGGATATCGTAGGCGGTCTTGACGGTGGTGTTGTCGGTGCTGCCGCTCTCGTCCACGGGGATGAACTCCTCGCCGATGACGAAGACGTAGCCCTTGCCGTTGTCGGCAGTGTAGACGGCGTCGATGCCCTCTACGACCTCGGCAATGAAGAGCTTGGTGAACTTACCCTCACCGGCAGGCAGGGCGGCCGAGAGGTTGTCGTTCAGAATCTGGGAGGGATCGCGGAGATCCACCGAGCCGCCGCCCAGGATGATGGCGGCGTTGAGAGCGTCCTTCATGGCGTTCTTGTAGGCCTGGGTGGTCTTGGTAGCGCCCGAGATGGTATCCACGGCCTCCACGCCCGCGGCGTCCTTGCCCGTGAAGTTCGCGCCGAAGGTCTTCTCATGACCCAGGGTCTCGGTGGAGGACAGGCAGACGGTGCCGCTGACAGTGCCGTCGGCGTTGACACCGCACATGATGATGAAGTCGCTTCCGTAGCCCGTGGTCTTGAGCTGGAAGACGTAGCCGCCGCTTGCTTCCTTGTAGGCGTCGGTGACGGTGGCGGGGAGGGTGTAGGCGGAGAGGTCCAGCTTCTCAAAGCCTTGGCCGTTCGGCATGACCTGGAGGAGAGCCTCGTTGGCGGCCTTGTCCTGGTTGGCCTTGATGGTGGGAGCGGTGATGGCGTTGGTCAGGGCCAACAGGATTGCGGTCACGGCGCAGATGACCACCAGGACCAGGGTACTCTTGACGGATTTTTTCATGCCTGGGTACCTCCTGTTCCGAAGACTCTGCGGCGGGTCCACTTACTGATGAAGGGGGTGATGATGTTCATAAAGAGGATGGCGAAGGACACGCCCTCGGGGTAGACGCCGAAGTAGCGGATGAGGCAGGTGATGAGGCCCGCGCCCAGACCGAAGATGATCTTGCCCCAAGGGGTGGCGGGGGAGGTGACGTAGTCGGTGGCCATGAAGATGGCGCCGATGAGGAGACCGCCCGACAGGACGGCGGCAAGGGCCGCCACGGGGTCGAAGCCCTCCATGCAGAGGGAGAAGAGGAAGACGGTACCGATGAAGGAGACCGGGATCTGCCAGGTGATGACCTTGCGGCAGAGGAGGTAGATACCGCCCAGGAGCAGGGCTACGGCGCAGGTCTCACCGATGGCGCCGCCGTGGAGACCCAGGAGCAGGTCGGGCAGGGAGGTAGCCTCCTCGGAGGCCAGGGGAGTGGCGGAGGTAACGGTGTCCACGATGGTGGGGAAGGCGGGCTGTGCCAGGGTGGCGAAGGCCACCAGCATGAACACGCGGGCGGTGATGGCGGGGTTGACGGGGTTGTAGCCCAGGCCGCCGAAGAGACCCTTGACCACCACCATGGCGAAGAGCGCGCCGATGAGGCACTGCCACCAGGGGGTGTTGGCGGGGAGGTTCAGAGCCAGGAGCAGACCCGTGACGGCGGCGGAGAGGTCGCCCACGGGGATGGGCTTTTTACGGATGAGGTAGAACAGAGCCTCAAAGCCCACGCAGCCGATGACGCAGGAGGCGATGACGATCAGGGAGGTCAGCCCGAAGATCACCACGCCCGCCGCGGCGGCGGGGAGCAGGGCGATCAGCACGTCCAGCATGATGCGTCTCGTGCTGCGTCCGCTGTGGATATGAGGGGAGACCGACAGCTTCAGTTGGCTATTCATGCTTTGGCTTCCTCCTTTGCTTTTTCTTCTTTCAGGAACTGCTTGGCCAGCTTATTGGTCTGGACCAGAGGACGGTTGGCGGGGCAGACGAAGCTACAGCAGCCGCACTCCATGCAGGCGTTGACCTTCAGCTCGTCCAGGGCCACAGCGTCCTTCTTGTCGTAGGCGCGGGCAATATTGGCGGGGGCGAGGCCGAAGGGGCAGGTATTGAGACAGGCACCGCAACGGATGCAGTTGGTGGTCTTCGGGAGCTTGGTCTCCTTGGGGGTCAGGGCCAGGACGGCGTTGGTGTTCTTGAGGATGGGGGCCGACAGGTCGGGGACCGTGATGCCCATCATGGGGCCACCGTACAGCACCTTGTCGGGGGCCTGGGTCAGTCCTCCGCAGAAGTCAAAAACGGCGGACAGGGGGGTACCGATGGGGACGATGACGTTCTTGGGCTCCTTGACGGCGCCGCCGTCCACGGTGACGCACTTCTGCACCAGGGGCATACCCGTAGCCAGGTACTCGCCGATGGCGGCCAAGGTGGTGCAGTTGACCACCACGCATCCCACGTCGATGGGGAGCTTGCCCATGGGGACGGTACGGCCAACGGTGTGGTAGATCAGGACCTTCTCACCGCCCTGGGGGTAGACCGAGGGGAGGACCTTCACCGTGACGGTACAGCCCTCGCAGGTCTCCTTCATGAGCTGTTTCATGGAGGCGATGGCCTCCTTCTTATTGGCCTCAATGCCGATGACGATGTTCTTGATGCCGAAATACCGCTTCATGGCCTCCAGGGCTCGCTTCATGTCCTCGGTCCGATCCAGCATGGTGCGGGTATCCGAGGTGATGTAGGGCTCGCACTCGGCGCCGTTTACGATGAGGTACTCGATGCGGGCTGGGTCCACGTTGAACTTGACGTGGGTGGGGAAGCCCGCGCCGCCCAGGCCTACGACACCGCTCTGCTTGATGGCCTCCAGGAGGGACTCACGGGAGTCCACCGCGGGAGGCTGAAGGGCGGGATCGGGGGTCATGAGACCGTCGGACTCAATGACCAGGGCGGGGACGGTCTGCCCGCTCGACAGAAGAAAATCGGCGATCTTGGTGACCTTGCCCGAGACCGAGGCGTGGATGGGCGCCGATACGAAGCCGCCCGCCTCGGCGATGAGGGTACCCACAGACACAAGGTCACCTACCTTGACGCAGGGCTTGGCGGGGGCGCCGATGTGCATGGACATGGGTATGGTGACGGTCTGGATATCGGTCATAGGGGTGGCGGAGCATGATGCGGTGTGCTTCCTGTGGGGAACCCGCACGCCGTTTAAAGAAAATGCCATATGATCTGCTACCTTTCTTTGTTGGATTACATACCATTTAATTATAACACCGAACGCCCTGTTTGTCAATATAAAAGGGACACATATCCATATATTTGTGCATATTGCCATGGAGTGGCACTTTCGCCAAGGACCGTCATTTTCGGGGCCGCGAAAAAAGGGAAGGACGGGCGGTATTTCTAACATTTCGGAAACATTTTGCCAACAAAACGAAAAAGGGCGGGGTGTATCCTATATCTGTACGATCCCAAAGCAGGGGCATCGGGGGCGAGGAGGCCTCGGATCCCCCATTACCATAAAGGAGTCAGCTATGAACGCTATCGAGATCCGAGACCTGTCCAAGAGCTTTCGCGGTATGTACGCGGTGGATCATCTGACCATGACCGTCCCCGTGGGGTCCATCTACGGCTTCATCGGGGAGAACGGCTCGGGCAAGTCCACCACCGAAAAGCTCATCTGCGGCCATCTGGTCCCCGACGGGGGAGAGATCCGCCTCTTCGGTCGGGACTACACCGACCCCGGTGTCCGCGCCCGCGTGGGCGCCCTCATCGAGAACGCGGGGTGCTTCCCGAATTCCAGCGTCTATCAGAACCTCATGATGCAGTGCATCAACCTGGGTCTGGAGGACCCCGACGGAGAGATCCGACGGGTGCTGGAGATCGTCCGCATGGAGGAACACGCCGCTCTCAAATTCAAAAAATGCTCCCTGGGCATGAAGCAGCGCATTGGCATCGCCATGGCTCTTTTGGGGGATCCCGCCCTTTTGATCCTGGACGAGCCCATCAACGGTCTGGACACCGACGGTATGCGGATCATGCGGGAGATCCTGGTGGACATCACCCAAAAGTACGGCTGTACCGTCCTGATCTCCTCCCACATCCTGGGGGAGCTGGAGAAGATCGCCACCCACTACGGCATCATCCGTCGGGGTAGGATGATCCTGGAGATGTCCGCCGCCGAGATGGACAGCCGCGCCCGGGTCTTCGTCTCCCTGAGGACCGAGGACATGGCGGGGGCCAAGGCCGTGTTGGCCGGGACCTACCCGACCGTTCGGGAGGAGGAGGGCTACCTGCGGGTCTACGACGAGGAGGACACCGCCGCCATCGTGACCCTCCTCATGGAGAAGGGCCACCCCGTCAGCGAGGTCAGACGGAACAAGATCGGCCTGGAGGAGTACTACGTCGAGCTGATGTCCCGCGCCGAGACCGAAAAGGAGGATACGTGATATGACCGCCACCCATGAGATGCGATTCGACCGCCCCACCCTTGCCCGTCGCGTCAAGGGAATGCTGGGGGTGGACTTCTACCGCCTGTTCCACACCCCCCTGTTCTACATCTTCCTGGCCATCGCCGCCATCATCCCCGCCATGGTCTCGACCATGACTATGATGCCCGACCAGAGCGGCAACACCATGGAGCCCCTCTACTCCAACGTCTGGCAGATCATCGCCGCATCCGAGTCGCTGTACGTTATCCGCACCATCGCCGACTACGCCAACATGAACATGGTCTTCATCTTCGGCGGCATCATGGTGTCCATATTCATCGGTCACGACTACAGCTCGGGCTACGTCAAGCAGCTCTTCACCACCCATGCCAAGAAGCAGGACTACATGATCTCCAAGACCCTGACCTGCGCCTTCGCCATGGCCTGTATGTGCGTCACCTACTTCATCGGCGGCACCGTGGGCGGCCTTCTGGTGGGATACGATACCACCGTGAACGTGGGCTCTCTCCTCTGCGCCATCCTGGGCAAGATGGTCATGAGCCTGGGCTGGGCCGCCCTCTACACCTTCCTCAATATCATCTTCCGCCGCTACTTCGGCATCTCCATCGCCTCCAGCTTTTTCTTCGGCACGGGCATCCTCATCATCGGCGCCGCCGCCATCGTGGAGAGCCTGTCCCTGCCCACCTATTTCCTGAACATCTTCCTGTACGGCGCGTCGGTCAACGCCAGCCTGGCGGGAGATCTCGGCACCCTGGCGACCTGCGTGCTCGTGTCCGTAGCCTGGGCTGTCATCTACAATGTCCTCGGCACCGCCGTCCTGTCCGGGTGCGACGTCTATTAAAGGGGGTACGATCATGAACGCCATTGAGATCAAGGGCCTTTCCAAGAATTTCGGCCCCAAGCAGGCCGTCTGCGGCCTGGATATGACCGTCCCCATGGGAGCCATCTACGGCTTCATCGGGGAGAACGGCTCGGGAAAATCCACCACCGAGAAGATGATCTGCGGCCTGCTCCCCAAGAGCGGCGGCTCCGTCAAGCTCTACGGTCGGGACCACACCGACGGCGCCGTCCGCGCGAGACTGGGCGTGCTGATCGAGTCCCCCGGGTGCTTTCCCTCCCTGACGGTCTGGGACAACATGATGCTCCAGGCCGAGAACCTCTCGATCCCCAACGCACGCCGGGAGGTCATCCGCGTGCTGAAGCTGGTTCGCATGGAGGGCGCGGCGGGGAACAAATATAAGAATTGCTCCCTGGGTATGAAGCAGAGAGTAGGTATCGCCATGGCTCTGCTGGGAGACCCCACCCTCCTGGTGCTGGACGAGCCCCTCAACGGCTTGGACGCCGACGGTATGCGGATCATGCGGGAGATCTTCCTGGATATTATATCTGACGGCACCCGTTCCATCGTGGTGTCCTCCCATCTCCTGGGCGAGCTGCAGAAGGTCGCCACCCACTACGGCATCATCCGCCACGGTAAGATGATCGCCGAGATGACCGCCGCCGAGCTGGATGCTGACTGCCGCGTCTACGTCGCTCTCCGATGCGAGGATATGCGGCGCGCTAAGGCGATCCTCAGCTGCCGCTACCACCGCGTGGAGGAGGACGAGGCGGGCTTTATCCGCGTCTACGATCCCGTGACTCCCGAGGAGGTGGCGACCCACCTCTTTGAGAACGGCATCCCCGTGACCGAGCTCCATACCGACAAGATCGGCCTGGAGGAATACTACATGGACCTCATGAAAGGAGGGAAGCGATAATGGAGAATAAGAAAAGCCCTGTCAGCTTCGAGGCCTTTGGCTTCGGGAAGCGGTTCAGAAGTATGCTCCGGGTGGACACCCGACGGATGCTCCGCTCCCGCCTCTTCTATATTCTGATCGTCTGCGCTCTGGTCATCCCCGTCCTCATGACGGTCATGATGGCCATGATGGACGGCTCGGTCTCGGTGAATCCCCAGACGGGAGCCGAGACGATCATGGAAGGCCCCGAGAACACCTGGCAGAACATCGGTACTCTCCCCGGCGATCCCCTGGGAGGCGATGAGATTTTCATGATGTGCAACATCAACATGATGTTCATGGCGGTGGCGGTCTTTGTCTGCCTCTTCATCTCGGATGACTTCCGCAGCGGCTACGCCAAGAACCTTTTCGCCGTCCGCGCGGGGAAGGGGGACTACGTGGCCTCCAAGACTATCGTGGGCTGTGTCTGCGGCGCCCTGATGCTGATCGCTTACTTTGTCGGCTCGGTCCTGGGCGGCGCCGTGGCGGGTCTCTCCTTTGACCTCCATGGGCTGACGGCGGGGAACCTGGCTCTGTGTATGCTGGCCAAGCTCCTCCTCATGCCCGTCTTCGTCTCCATCTTCACCCTGGTGAGCGTGGCGGCCAAGCAGAGAGCCTGGCTGGCGGTCTGCGGCTCTCTGGGCGGGGGGATGCTCCTCTTCATGACGGTGTCCATGGTGACCCCTCTGAGCGCCACCCTCCTGCACGTCCTTCTCTGCCTGGCGGGGAGCGCCATGTTCGCCTTCGGTCTGGGCGCCTTCAGCCGCCTGGTGCTGAAGAAGACCGCATTGGTGTGACATCGGATGACCCTACAGGGCGACCACGGTACACGGCCGCCCTGTATTTTTTTGAAAAATCGGCGCGGCGCAAACAAAACTTTAACATTTGTGTGGTATAATAAGGGCAGAGTGAGAAGTTTTTTCCCGAAAGGAGCCAACTATGTTCAAGATCCTGGTTGTTGAGGACGACCGCGAGCTGAATCGGTCGGTCTGTTTCTTTCTGAATCAAAGCGGATACGAGGCCGTGGGCTGTCTCGGGGCCGAGGAGGCCTACGACGAGATGTACAAGACCACCTTCGATCTCATCGTCTCGGACATCATGATGCCCGGCGTGGATGGCTTTGAGTTCGCCAAGACCGTCCGCTCCCTCAATACCGATATCCCCATCCTGTTCATGACCGCGCGGGACGATTTCGCCTCCAAGCAGAGAGGCTTCCGCATCGGCATCGACGACTACATGGTCAAGCCCGTGGACCTGGACGAGATGCTCTTGCGGATCGGGGCTCTGCTCCGCCGCTCCAGGATCGCGTCCAGCCACCGCCTGGAGATGGGGCGTTTCATCATGGACGCCGACGAGCGCTCTGCTACCCTGGATGGTGAGGAGATCGCCCTCACCGCCCGTGAGTTCGACCTACTCTACAAGCTCTTGTCCTACCCCAAGAAGACCTTCACCCGCACCCAGCTCATGGACGAGTTCTGGGACGTGGACACCCAGGCCTCCACCCGCACCGTGGACGTCTACATGACCAAGCTCCGCGCCAAGCTGGCCGATTGCGATTCCTTCGAGATCCAGACCGTCCACGGCCTGGGGTATAAGGCGGTGATCAAATGAAGAGAGAGCAGACCGTCAAGACCATCCTCCGCACCGTCAGCAGCTTTTTCTCCTTTTTCCTGCTGGCCGCCTTCGTGACCACCTGCTGTATCATGCTGTTCATTTCGGCCCTCCAGGGGTCCATCGGCAGAAGGTTTACCGAGGAGGAGATCTCCATCGCCGCCAAGATCACCATGGTCAACGTGGTCCTCATCAGCATCGGCATGGCCGTGGTGGACTATCTCCGCCGCAGGGTCATGGTGGATAAGCCTGTCAGAATGATCACGGCCGCCACCGAAAGGATCATGAACGGCGACTTTTCCGCCCGTGTCGAGCCCCTGCGCGGCTCGGGCCTGGAGGGCTTCGACCGGGTAGGGGAGGCCATCAACACCATGGCCGCCGAGCTGTCGGGGGTGGAGACCCTGCGGACGGACTTCGTGGCCAACGTCTCCCACGAGATGAAGACCCCTTTGGCAGTCATGCAGAACTACGGCACCCTTCTCCAGACCCCCGACCTCCCCGAGGAGAAGCGGCTGGAGTACGCCAAAGCGATCACCGAGGCCTCCCGCCGCCTTTCGGACATGATGACTAACGTCCTCAAGCTCAACCGCCTGGAGAACCAGACCATCTATCCCCGGACCGAGACCTACGACCTGGGAGAGCAGCTCTGCGAGAGCCTTCTGCGGTTTGAGAGCGTCTGGGAGAAAAAGGATATCACGATCGAGACCGACATCGCCGAGGAGGTGCTGATCACCGCCGACGCCGAGCTTCTGTCCCTGGTGTGGAACAACCTGCTCTCCAACGCCTTCAAGTTCACCGAGGCGGGAGGCACCGTCTCCCTGTCCATGACGACCGACGGGGACTGCGCCACCGTGCGGGTAGCCGACACGGGCTGCGGCATGACCCCCGAGGTAGGGGCCCATATCTTTGAGAAATTCTATCAGGGGGACACCTCCCGCGCCACCCAGGGCAACGGTCTGGGGCTGGCTCTGGTCAAGCGGGTCGTGGATATCCTCCGAGCCGAGATCGGCGTGGAGAGCGCCGTAGGCGTCGGCACCGTATTCACCGTCAAGATCAAGATCGGGGAGGCAGACCATGGACCGGAAGAAGCTCTGTGAAGCCCTACTGTTCCCGCATATCGCCATCATGATCGTCCTGGTCCCCGTGGCGGCTGTTCTGCTGGTCGTCTCCATGGTGGTGATCGGGACCGAGTCGGTCATGGCGTATATCTCCTACGTGCTGGCGGCCTATACCCTGACGGTGTGGTGCTGTAGGATCCCGAGCCTGATCCGTTTCATCAAGACCGTCAAGAACGAGAACCCCTACGCGCGGATGTGGTTGGAGGATACCCGCCTGCGGGTGAACGTATCCCTGTTCGGCTCCCTCGCGTGGAACGCTCTGTACGGCCTGTTCCAGATGTGGTTGGGTATCGTCCACCGTACCTTCTGGTTCGGCTCCCTGGGTGTCTACTATATCTGCCTGGCCGTCATGCGCTATTTCCTGGTCAGCCATACGAGACGCTACGCCCCCGGCGAGAGGATGCGGGCCGAGCTGGTCAAGTACCGCGCCTGCGGATGGGTGTTCCTGGTGATGAACCTGGCCCTCTCCCTCATCGTCTTCTTCATGCTCTACTGGAACCGTACCTTCGAGCATCACATGATCACGGCCATCGCCATGGCGGCCTACACCTTCACCACCTTTACGGTGGCCATCGTCAGCATGGTGAAGTACAGGCGCTACAACAGTCCCGTCTTCTCGGCCGCCAAGGCCATCAGCTTCGCCGCCGCCTGCGTGTCCATGCTGACCCTGACCTCCACCCTGCTCACCACCTTCGACGACGGCACCATGGACCCCTTCACCCGCAGGATGATGCTGGGCTCGGTGGGGGTCGCCGTGATCCTGGTGGTGGTCGGTATGGCGCTGGGCATGATCGTACAGGGTACACGCAAGCTGAAAATACTCAAGCAAGAGGTAACTCATGGATAACCACAACAATCAAAACGGCTTTTCCTATACCTACTCCGCCCGCGAGCAGGCCGAGATCCGCAGGATCCGGGATAAATACCAAGCCCCCAAGGAGACCGAGGACAAGATGGCCCGCCTGCGCCGCCTGGACGCCAAGGTCACCGAAAAGGCCAGGATCCTCGCCCTGATCCTGGGTATCCTCGGCGCCCTGATCCTGGGGGCGGGGATGAGCCTGATCATGTCGGATTTCCGTCATATCCTGGACGCGTACCCGCAGCTGGTCATGCCTCTGGGCATATCCCTGGGGCTTCTGGGCGGCGTACTGGTGGCGATCGCCTATCCCGTCTATAACGCCGTGGTGAAGCGGGAGCGGGCGAGGGTCGCCCCCGAAATCCTGCGGCTGACCGAGGAACTTTTAAAGTGAACCGAAGACCCCGAAAAGACACCGTCCCGGCGGTGTTTTTTCGTTTTATCCGCCTATATGGGCCGAAAAGTCTCCACGAGGGACAAGTTCCTCTTGCATTCGGTGAAAAAGTGTGCTATAATACAAAAAAGACCCTACCGAGAAAAGAAGGGAAGTACGTATATGAGAGCGATTGAAGTTTTCGAGCAGACCTATAAAAAGCCTCCTCAATACACAGCCTTTACCCCCTACCGCATCTGCCCCATCGGCGCCCACAGCGACCACCAGCTGGGCAAGATCACGGGCTTTGCCATCGACAAGGGGGTCCACATCGCATACGGTCCCAAAGAGAACGGCGTGGTGGAGATCCGCTCCCTCCAGTTCGATAAGCGCGCCCAGTGGCACGTGGAGGCCACCCCCAAGACCAAGGAGAATGACTGGGCAGACCATCTGCGTGGGGCCACCATTGCCCTGCACAAGCGTTACCCCCTGCGGCGCGGCCTCTGCGCGGTGCTGGACGGCGAGCTGCCCATCGGCGGCCTGTCCTCCTCGGCGGCGGTCATCATCACCTTCCTCTCCGCTCTCTCCCGCATGAACGGCATCACCCTCGCCCCCGATGAGATGATCACCATCGCCAAGGAGGCTGAGAACAAGTACGTGGGGGTGGCCTGCGGAAAGCTGGACCAATCCTGCGAGGTCTACTGCCGTCGGGAGCATCTCCTCTACATGGACCTGAAGGACGACAGCTACGAGCTGATCCCCCAGAGCCCCGATATGAAGCCCTATAAGATCGCCATTTTCTTCAGCGGCCTGGAGCGTAGCCTGGCGGGCTCCGCCTTCAATATGCGGGTGGACGAGTGCCGCAGTGCCGCCTACGCCCTCAAGGCCTACGCGGGCATGGAGTACGGCAAGTTCGAGGAGACCAACCTCCGCGACGTTCCCGTGGAGGTGTACCATCAGTACAAGGACCGTCTCCCCGACAACTGGCGCAAGCGGGCCGAGCATTGGTACACTGAGTTTGACCGCGTCCAACGAGGCGCCGAGGCCTGGCGGCGGGGGGACATCGAGGAGTTCGGCCGCCTGTCCTTTGAGAGCGGACGCTCCTCCATCTACAATTGGGAGACCGGCTCCCCCGAGCTGAAGGCCCTCTATGAGATCATGCTTCGCACCGACGGCATCTACGGTGGTCGCTTCTCGGGGGCGGGCTTCAAGGGCTGCTGCATGGCCTTGGTCCACCCCGACTATGAGGAGAGCATCCGCGAGACCGTGACCCGCGAGTATCTCAAGCTCTTCCCCGCCCTGGAGGGCAAGTATTCGACCTGCTTCTGCGAGAGCGCCGATGGCGTCAAGCTCCAATGACGACTTGGGAGGTAAACCTATGAAATGTCTGATCCTGGCGGCAGGGTACGCCACAAGGCTCTATCCCCTGACCGAGAATTTTCCCAAGCCCCTGCTCACCGTAGGGGACAAGACCATCCTGGACTGGCTGGTGGACGATATCGACACCGCCGGGCTGGTGGATGAGTACGTGGTGATCTCCAACCACAAGTACGCCCATCACTTCGACGCCTGGGCCAAGACCAAGGCCCAGAAGATCACGGTGGTGGACGACGGCACCGACACCAACGAGACCCGCCTGGGAGCGGTGAAGGATATCCAGTACGCCATCGACTCGTTGGACCTGGACGACGATATGCTGGTCATCGCGGGGGACAACGTCCTGGACTTCAGCCTGACCCGCTTCATGGCTTACGCCAGGGAAAAGTCCGCCTCCTGCATCATGCGCTACTACGAGCCCAGCGACAAAAAGCTCCTCAAGTGCGGCGTGGTGACGGTGGACGAGTCCGACCGCATCCTGAACATGACCGAGAAATCCCCCACACCCGCCACCCATTGGTGCTGTCCCCCCTTCTACTACTACACGAGAGAGGACGCCCGCCTGGTGCCCAAGGGGATCGAGTGCGGCTGTGGCACCGACGCCCCCGGCAGCTACATCGCCTGGCTCTGTAGTCAGACCGAGGTCTACGCCATGGAGATGCCCGGCAAGCGCTACGACATCGGCAACCTGGAGAGCTACGAGCGGGTCATGGCCGAGTATAAGGGCATCACGGTGCGGTGATCCTGCGCCCCATATATGGAAGGCTCCGTCTGTTTCGGACGGGGCTTTTCGCTTTTTGCGGGGGCAAAGGAGAAAAATGACTATCCCGACAGAAAATCACCGAAAAGGTATGGAAATTTCTCGGCTTTTCTGCTATAATAGGATCGATACCACAAAAGGGGGAGACCCGCCATGCTTGAGAAAGCCTTACAGATCCGTGATACCCATATCCCCAACCGCGTCGTTCTCCAACCCATGGAGGGCTGTGACTGTAACCCCGACGGCAGTCCCTCCGAGCTGACCGTCGCCAAGTACCGCCGCGCCGCCCGCAGTGGGGCGGGGACGGTGTGGTTCGAGGCCTGCGCCGTCTGCCCCGAGGGGCGCACCAACCCCCGCCAGATGATGCTGACCGAGGAGAACCTGGAGGCCTTCCGCTCCCTTCTTACCGAGATGCGGAGCATCGCCGCCGAGAGGGGGATCCGTCAAGCCTTCATTCTCCAGCTGACCCACTCGGGCCGCCAGAGCATTACCCCTATGATCGCCTACCGCCATCCCCTCTACGAGGCCCGCCGCCCCGTCACCGATGCCCATATCGTCACCGACGAATACCTGGACACCCTCCCCGCCCGGTATGCCAAGGCGGCCCTTTTGGCTGCGGAGGCGGGCTTTGACGGGGTGGACGTCAAGTCCTGCCACGGCTACCTCTTCCAGGAGCTTCTCTCGGCCTTTTCCCGAGAGGGCCGCTACGGCGGAAGCTTGGAGAACAGAACGAGGCTGTACCTGGACTGCGTCAAGGCGGTGAAGGCGGTCCTCCCCGACCATATCTTGCTGACCACCCGCCTGAGCGTCTCGGACATGATCCCCAAGCCCTACGGCTTCGGCACTAACGAGGCGGGGGAGCTGGACCTCACCGAGCCCGACCGCCTGCTCTCCCGTCTTGTAGAGGAGGGCATACAGGTGCTGAATGTCACCATCGGCAACCCCTACTACAATCCCCACATCAACCGCCCCTACCGCAAGGGGGGCTACGTCCCCCCCGAGGCCCCCGAGGCGGGGCTGGCCCGCTTCGTCACGGTGGAAAAGCACATCAAGGAGACCTTCCCCACCCTCACCGTGGTGGGCTCGGGCCTCTCCTACTACCGCGAGGACCTCATAGAGCGCTCCGAGGCCCTGCTGAGCGACGGTGTCTGCGACCTGGTGGGCTATGGCCGTATGTGGCTGGCCTACCCCGATTTCTACGCCGACTATCTGGATGGATCGTTCACCCCCAAAAAGTGCTGTCTGGCCTGCTCCAAATGCACCGAGCTCATGCGGGCGGGGCAGGTGTCGGGGTGCGCCGTCTTCAACGAATACTACCGAGAGCTGTATAAGGAGGTCAAGTCATGAAGGTCGCCATTGTGACCGGTGTCCTGGGAGGCATCGGAAAAGCCAGCGCGCTGATGCTGGCGGAGAAGGGCTATGCCGTCGTGGGCATGGGCCGTAAGCCCGACGGGGATCTCTCGGACTTTGACGGCCTGGACATCACCTATATCCCCGGAGATATCGCCTCCGCCGAGGATCGGGCCGTGCTGGTGGCGGCCGCCGTGGCCAAGGGCACCGTCTCGGTGCTGGTCAACGTGGCGGGGGTAGCCCCCAAGGTGCGCCGTGATATCTTGGAGATGACCGAGGAGAGCTACGACTACGTCATGGGCATCAACACCAAGGGGACCCTGTTCCTCACCCAGGCGGTGGCGGGCGAGATGCTCCGCCACGGCGAGGGCGGCTCCATCGTTAATATCTCCTCCTGCTCGGCCTATACCAGCTCTACCTCCCGCGGGGAATACTGCATCTCCAAGGCGGGGGTATCCATGATCACCAAGCTCTTCGCCGACCGCCTGGCGGGGGAGGGCATCACCGTCAACGAGATCTGCCCCGGCATCATCGCCACGGGCATGACCGAGGCGGTCAAGGAAAAATACGATAAGCTCATCGCCGAGGGCCTGGTGCCCCTGGGCCGCTGGGGGACCCCCGAGGACATCGCCCGGGCGGTGGTCGCCCTTTGCGACGGTACCTTCAGCTACGCCACGGGTCACTCCTTCATCCTGGACGGAGGTATGCACATCAGAAAGCTATGAAAGACCGATACCATACCCTCATCATCGGCACAGGCTGTGCCGGCTACAACGCGGCGGACAGGCTCTTCGACCTGGGCGTCACCGATATCGCCATCCTCACCGAGGGGCGGTACATGGGCACCTCCCGCAACACGGGGAGCGACAAGCAGACCTACTATAAGCTTTCCCTCTGCGGAGGCGAGGGAGACAGCGTCCGCGAGATGGCCGAGACCTTATACGGCGGGGGCGGCGTCATGGGGGAGCATGCCCTCTGTGAGGCGGCCTACTCCACCCGCTGCTTCATGCGCCTGGTGGAGCTGGGGGTCCCCTTTCCCGCCAACGAGTACGGGGAGTACGCGGGCTACAAGACCGACCACGACCCCCGCAGCCGCGCCACCTCCTGCGGCCCTCTGACCTCCAAGTACATGACCGAGGCCCTGGAGGCCTCCTGCCTCCGCAAGGGCATCGAGATCATCGACCACACCCTGGCCGTCAAGCTCCTCGCCGACAGCGAGGGCATCACGGGGGTGGCCTGCGTCTCCACCGTCACGGGGGAGAGCCGCGTCATCGCCTGCCAAAACGTCATTCTCTGCACCGGCGGCCCCGCGGGGATCTACCGAAACACCGTCTACCCCGAGAGCCAGCACGGCGCCACGGGTCTGGCCATTGACGCGGGGGTATCCCTCTCCAACATGGAGGAGTGGCAGTACGGCATCGCCAGCGTGAAATTCCGCTGGAACCTGTCGGGGACCTACCAGCAGGTCATCCCCCGCTATATCAGTGTGGACGGGGAAGGGAACGAGCGGGAATTCCTCTACGACGCCCTGGGAGACGCCTCCCTCGGCCTCATCTTCCTCAAGGGCTACCAATGGCCTTTCGATACCCGCAAGGTGGAGGGATCCTCCAAGGTGGATCTCCTGGTCGCCGCCGAGATCAAGGGGGGCAACCGCGTGTACCTGGACTTCACGCAAAACCCCCGAGGGCTGGAGAAGGGCTTCTCGGTCCTTCCCCCTGAGGCTTACGATTACCTGGCCCGCTCCGGGGCCCTGTTCGGTACCCCCATCCGGCGTCTGGAGAAGATGAACAAGGGTGCCATTGAGCTGTATGCCTCCCACGGCATCGACCTGTACCGTGAACGGCTGGAGATCGCGGTCTGCGCCCAGCATTGCAACGGCGGCGTGACCGTGGACGGGAACTGGCAGACCGAGATCCCGGGTCTCTACTGCGCGGGCGAGGCCGCCGGCACCTTCGGGACCTACCGCCCCGGCGGGAGCGCCCTCAACTCCACCCAGGTGGGCAGCCTCCGCGCCGCCGAGCATATCGCGGCACAAAAGGAGCGGATCGCCCCCATGCCCTCCTATATCCTCCC
>JAGAIH010000522.1 GCA_017626655.1 Clostridia bacterium
CCTCGAAGACGGTGTTCTCGGCGGCCAGCTGCTGTACCTGGTTGATGCGGTAGGGGGTGGCCATCAGCACCACGGGGCGGTTGAAGGTGGAGGTGATCTGCTTGTTCTGGAACATGGCCCGTACCATGCGGGCGGCTACCTCAAATTCGGATACCAGTCCCTCGCGGATGGGGCGGTAGGCGAGAATGTCCTGGGGGGTCTTTCCCAGCATCTCCTTGGCCTTGGCGCCCAGGGCGACCAGCTTGTGGGTCTCGCTGTCAATAGCCGCCGCCGAGGGACAGCGCAATACCACGCCCCCCTCCTGTGTCCAGATGCGGGTGTAGGTGGTACCCATATCCAATCCGACCATATAGGCCATAGAAGGTTCTCCTTTCGGTGTCAGTGAAAAATCCGTGTGTCACGGTGAAAATGCTTACAGATGGATGCCGAAGACCAGCTTGAGGGTCTCGTACAGACGGCGGATGGGGAGGCCCACCACATTGAAGTAGTCCCCTTGGATCCCCGTGATGTAGCGGGCGGCGTGGCCCTGGATGGCGTAGCCTCCCGCCTTGCCGAAGGACTCCCCTGTGGCCACGTAGGCAAAGATCTCGGCCTCGGTCATGGGGGCGAAGCTCACCCCCGTCAGCTCGTGGGCGGTGACGGTACGGCCCTTGTGCCAGACCGCGATACCGCTGGCCACGGTGTGGGTACGGCCCTGGAGCATATACATCATGCGGGCGGCGTCGGCCTCGTCCCGGGGCTTGCCCAGAAACTCACCGTCCAGCACCACCAGGGTGTCCGAGGCGATGATGACGGTCTCCCTGTCGGCGGGATCCATGCCCTCGGCTATGAGGCGGTCGCGGGCGGCCAGGCACTTCTTGATGGAAATGGACTCCACCCGCGCCCCGGGATCGGTGAGGTCGCAGGACTCGTCGGCGTCGGCTACAAGGACGGTAAAATCCACGCCCAGGGTGGCGAGGATCTCTCGGCGGCGGGGGGAGGCGGAGGCTAAAATATATCTCATAAAGGGTTGATCCTTTCGTAATGGGGAGACTTCTCCATAATAAATAGTATATCATCTTATTATACCACAAAAAGGGCGGAATGGCAAGGGCTTTTCAGGGGAAAATTGTGAAGTTTTGTCGATGGGATCCCATCAAAAAAGGCCCCCGCGTAAGCGGAGGTCTTGGGTCGTTCGCGGGAAACCACAGATCAGGGCGCGTCCACCCGGGAGCCGCCCCACTCCACCACGGTGAAGCCCTCGCGGACGGGGGTCTCGAAGTGCTGGGGGGTGATCTCCACCGCCTCGCTTGCGGGGTAGTAGGCCATCATGATGCGGATGGTACTGTCGGGGGTGGGGGTCACCTCCAGGACGGCGGTGGAGGTGTAGGCCTCGGTCTGGAAGGAGATGACGTTGTAGGGGTTCTCCTGCATGAGGGGGAGCCAGTAGATGATGAACTCGTTGGCCTCTCGTGCGGTCAGCCTTTGCTCGGCCAGCGCCCACTCCAGGAACGCGGCGGTGTCCTCCCCCTTAACGCAGAAGCCCCGGGAGAAGTCCCACTCGGCGGCCTGCATACCCTCCCAGTAGAGGCAGTAGTATTCCTTTCCGGTGGGGAAGAGCAGGGTGCCGTCGGGGTGGGCGGTGAAGTCCGTCCAGCCCGCCTCGTAATCGGGGTAGGTGCAGGTGAGACGGCCGTTCAGGGTGAGGGTCACCGACACCTCGGTGGGGGTCTCGGGGTAGAGGTAGATCACAGGCTTGTAGGCGGGGACCTCGATATGGGCCGTCTTCGCCACGATCACGGGCAGATCCTCGGGATCCTTGGAGCGCTCGACGGTATCGTAGGTCACAAAGACCCCGTCCCCCTCGCACCAGGATCCCACGTCGGCGGTGTCGCTGACCCGCACGTAGACGGTCTCGCCCAGGGCCGCGATCAGCTCGGTCTGGTTCCCGAACAGCTCCACCCGCAACAGGTCTTCGCCGCAGACAGCCACCAGCCGCCCTTGGAGGGTCGATTCCTCGGCGGTGGTCTCGGTATAGATATCCTCGGGATCGTATACGGGGGCATCCTCGGTCACGTGATCCCGCGCGGGAGCCGAGGGAGCGCACCCGAGCAGGGCTGCGGCCAGAAGGGCGCACAGGGTGAGTGAGAGTAGCTTTTTCATGGTGAGGCTCCTTTCGTTTTTGGATGGAGGATGATTCAAATTTGGGTTTGTCGGTTTGACGGAACAGAGCGGAATTGGGAAGGGTGACCCTCATCCACCGCTGCGCGGTCCCCCTTCCCCCGAGGGGAAGGTATTCGGCTCGCACTTTTCGTTATCCCTGAAAAGCTATTGGTATCAATATGTTTTTGGGTATCAGCCAAGGAACCGGTTGACGCATTGACCTTCCCCTCGGGGGAAGGGGGACCGCGATAGCGGTGGATGAGGGTCACCCAAGAACATACTGATTTGTTCCGTCAAACAGTTCGCTAAAACCCAATTTGCAAAATTACGCGATCACCTTTTTGGGAAACGAAGCGTTTACAAAACCGCTTACAGGGAGTAGAAGCTCTGCCCCATATCGGCGGGGCCGACAGGACCTGCGGGGGGAGGTACCTCACCGTCATCGCCGCCGATGAAGACGGGCTTGCGGCCCGACAGCACCAGGAAGATGGCGGGGACGGCGATCATGACGAAGACCGACAGCACCGTCAGCCCGGCGGCACCCGCGGGGGCGAAGAGCTTGTAGATCTTGTTCAGGCAGATCAGGTAGCAGACCACGTAGACGATGTAGAAGGCGATGAGGAGGCCCAGGGACAGCAGGACGAACAGGGAGGGCCCGATGAGGATATCCAGGTCCTGCTCGGGGATCCGGATCAGGTCGCCGTTCTGGTCCAGCATATGATTGGCGGTCGCCACGGCGGTGACCACTACGCAGGCGATGAGGAACAGGAAGACCAGAACGTAGGTGACGATGGTCCAGGCCACCAGCTTCTTGCGGTAGGCAGTGGACCTGCCCTCATTGACCGCCGTCTGACGGTCGGCCAGGTCGCCCATGGCGTAGATGTTACAGCCGGGCACCCAGGCCATCCAGGCATTCCGCATACCCGCGCTCCGCATCATGCGGAACATGCCCAGGCCCATGCCGATGTAGGAGTAGGCGGCGTAGATCAGGATGAAAAAATACAGGATGAGATAGACGATGGCAAAGATGGATTCTTGGCTGGTAGACATGGAAAATACCTCCGTTTAAATATGTTTTTTGTGTTACGGTGAGTCATCTCCCGTGAGGACATATGAATGGCTCGGACGAAGCCGCGGCGGTCACAGGGAGTAGAAGCTCTTCCCGCTGCTCGCGGGGACCCGGGGATCCGCGGGAGGGGCCTGATTGCGGCTTTGCAGCACGGCGACGGCGGGAGAGCGGCCCGACAGCACCAGGAAGATCACGGGGATCGCCGCCGAGACCAGGATGGACAGCACCGTCAGTCCCGCCGCACCGTCAGGGGCATAGAGCTTGTAGATCTTATGAAGGGCGATGAAGTAGAACACCATGTACACGATGTACACCGCGATGAGGACCACGGTCAGGAGCAGAAGGAGGAGGACGGGGATCACCAGGGCCTCGACTTCCTTGGGACGGTGGTGGATGATGCTACCCACCCTGACCTGCTCGGCGTAGTAGGACAGGAGCGCGACCGATACAAGGGACACGCACCATTCGATGGCCGCGCCCACGCTGATCAGAAACCAGACCAAAAGCTTCTTGCGGTAATTCGTGGATCTATACTCCTGCAAAAGACAGCCGGTATCGGCCAACCTGCCCAAGGCGTAGATATTACAGCCGGGGATCCAGAACAGCCAGGGCTTGGACATCCACACCTTGCGCCCCATGCGGAAGCCGCCCAGACTCACGCCGATATAGGCGAAGACGCCGTAGGCCATCAGGAAGAAGTAGACGATGAGGTAGACAATGGCAAATATTGCCTCTTCGCTTGAGCTCATAGGGAAAACCTCCGTTTTCGTAAACGTTTCGTTGGGGGTCGTATCGAATACCCCGCGAGGGATGTCAAGTAGGTGATCCCGGTCTATCTATATAGACACCTTTTGCGGGGGAATTCTTTCAGAATGGGTGTAAACAAATTGTGAACTTTGGTGGAATGGCCTTGTCAAAGCGTCGGTATTGCTATATGACCGCGCTCTGTTGGCGGCAAGTGTATCTTGCCCCTCAACAGCAGATCCACAGCCCCAACAGCGCCGCCGCCATGGCGGGGACCGCCACCGTGGCGCCGTATTTGACGAAGCGGATAAAGGAGAAGGGAACCCCGTGGTCGTGGAGCTGACCCGTCCACATGATGCCCGCCAAAGCCCCCGTGGGGGTGAAGAAGGCGCCAAGGTTGGAGCCTATAACCGCCGAGAAGAGAGCCGCCGTGGTGAGAGATCCCGCCTCCATGCTCCCCACCACCGAGCTGTACAGCACGCTCATGGGGATGTTGTTGACGATATTGGCGGCGAAGAAGGAGGAGACCCCGAAGGAGGCCACCGTACCCCCCACGGTGGTGGGAGCCGCCAGGAAGCTACCCAGGGCGGCGGTGATGCCGTACTTGTCCAGGGCCAGGACCAGGATGAACATGGAGATCACGAAGGGAGCCAGATCCCAGGGGGCGCGGATGATACAGCGGGCGATCAGGAAGATCCCGCGCCGACGGAAGAAGCTGATGGCCATGGTGCAGAGGATCAGGCTGACGAAAAAGACGCAGGTGATGAGCCACATGGGCAGATTGATAAAGGAGGAAACCGACAGAAGGATGATGCACCCGCCCAGATGGCAGAGGCCCACCACCTCGGTGGGGAGATCCACGACGGGCGCGGGGGAGTCCTCGGGGTCCAGAGGCGCGCGGAGCTTCTTGAAAAAGAGCAGGTACAGCACCCCCAGGGAGACCAGCCCCGCCAGGGCCGTAGGCAGGATCATGCGGGCGGTGTAGGCCGGGAAGGAGACCCCCGTGCCCGTCATGAGGTAGATGTTGGTGGGGTTGCCGATGATGAGAGCCATGCTCCAGGTGTTGGCGGCCACGAACTCCGACACTAGGTAGGGCAGAGGATCGATCCGCGCCGACTTGGCGAAGTGGCAGATGAAGGGGGTGAAGGTCAGAACGATGATGTCATTGGAGGTGAAGACCGTAAGGACCGACACCAGGGCGTAGAGCAGGAAGAACAGGGTGGTCTGGCTCCCCTTGGCTCTCCCCAGCACCTTGTGGGCCAGGAGGCGGAAGAAGCCGATCTCGTCCAGGTAGACCGACATCATGGTCATGGAGAAGAAGAGGAGCAGGATCTTGATGGGGTTCACGTCCCCTGCCCCGGTCAGCCCCGCGGCGATCTCGGCGGGGGTCAGAAGCCCGCTGACCGTGAGGGCGACCGCTCCCGCGAGAGGTGCTAACCAGAAGATGCTGATCTTCTTGCCTCCGATCATGACGGCGGGCTTGGCGAAGACCAGGGTAATGAGGGCGGCGCAGGTAACGAGGAATATGGTGAGGACGGCGACGGTAGGGGTCATATGTGTACCTCGGAATCATTGGAATGGGGGAAACGGTGGGAATTCATAATTCGCAAATCGTAATTCGTAATGTACGGGGGTGATTGGGCTTCAAATTTGGGTTTGTCGGTCTGACGGAACAGAG
>JAGAIH010000048.1 GCA_017626655.1 Clostridia bacterium
AGGAAATGGCTGACGCATTGACCTTCCCCTCGGGGGAAGGGGGACCGCGATAGCGGTGGATGAGGGTCACCCAAAAACATACTAATCTGTTCCGTCAAACAGTTCGCTAAACTGCAATTTACCCTTTCCTGATCTGCTTACAAAGCGCTTCCAGATACCCCTGTAGCTCCTCATCCGTGACCGTCTTGCCCTCGGCCTTGGCGGTGACGAGGGGGGTGATGAGGGAGGCCATGGGGGTCCAGAAGGTGGAGGGGACGTTCTTTTGGGAGCGGTTGTAGGCCGCCTGCTCCAGCACCACCGAGATGACGGGGTCATTCATCACTTCCGTGGTAGCCGCCGCCTTCTTGTTGGTGGGGGCGAAGCCGCGGTCCTTGAAGCGCTTGAGCTGGTTCTGCTCGTTGGTCAGGTAGGCCGCCAGCTTGGTGGCCTCGCCCTTGTTCTTGCTGTAGCCGCCTACTCCCATGAGCTTGTAGCCCATGAAGCCCGAGAGCCGCACGTCCTCGCCGTCGATCTTCACGGTGGGGAGGATGCAGACCCCCATATCATCGCCCAGGAGCTGCTTGATTGTGGTGGCGTTCCAGGTGCCGCTGACTGCGGCGGCAGCCTCGCGCTTGCCGTTCTTATCGGGGGTGAATGCGGCGATGATCTTGGAGTCATCGGTCTGGGCCACGAAGCCGTCCCGACCGATATAGTGGCGGATGGACTTCATGACGTCCAGGCCGTCCTCAGTATCGAAGTTGATGGCGATCTTCTCCTCCACCATGCGGTCGTTGTAGGTGACGTCGTACTTCAGATCCTCGTCGGCGAAGAAGAAGGAGGCCAGGTACCAGCCGTCGTCGTTGATCTTGAAGTGGACCTTCTTGCCTGCGGCCTCGGCCACGTCGAGGATGCGGTCAAGGCTCTGAAGATCCTTGGGATCCTTGAAAACGCTCTTGTCGTAGTAGAGGAAATAGCAGTTATCCCCCGTCACGGGGAAGGCGTAGAGGTGGTCCTCGCCGTTGACCTTTACCGTGGCGGCGTCCACCGCGCCCTCGGCGTTCTCGGCCTTGACGGCGGTCTCCATGTCACCGCCGATGCGGGCCAGGGCCCCCGCGGCGTAGAAGGTGTTGATGCGGTCGCTGGGGAAGCTGAAGATATCGGGGCCCGCCTCTACGTCGCCCAGGATTTTGTCCGAGGAGTTGCCTTCCCCCAGGACGCCGAAGTTGAACTTGTAGTTGACCTCGGTGTTCTCCTTGGCGTAGGCGTCGCACATCTCCTTCAGCATCTGCTGGTCCTCCTGGGCGCCCCAGACCGTGAGGGTGACGGTTTTTTTGTTGCCGCTGTTGGAGCCGCCTCCCGTGCCTGCGCCGTCGCTATCCCCCGAGCCGCCTCGGGAGCAGGCCGCCAGGGCGCCGCCCAGGGTGGCCAGGGAGAGGGCCAGGGCGGTGAGTTTTATGATGAATTTCATGAAAGTAACCTCTTGTATTGATGGTACCGCCCGCGGGCGGCGGACGCTTGTGATGGAGTGCGTCCTGTAATCCGTAGTTTGCGCCGTTCGGACGGCATCCATTCACCAAAAGGGCGGAAGGAGACGCGTTGGACAAAATTTTTTTCGGGGGGATGTGGACAAACGGCGGGTTTTATGCTATAATGAAGCCATCCAAAAACAAAACCGAAAGGAATCTGATATATGAAACGATTTTTGATCCATCTGATGACCGCCACCCTCGCGGCCGTCCTGCTTCTGACGGCGGCATCCTGTACCCCCGACGAGGGAGGTCTTGAGACCATCCCACAGGAGGAGACTACTGCCGCTTCTGTTACCAATACCCCCGCCGCCCCTGCCGATACCCCCGCAGACACCGTCCCCGAGCAGGATCCCGATCAGACCCCCGACTTCACCGTGCAAGACGGGGAAGGGAACTCGGTCAAGCTCTCCGACTTCTTCGGCAAGCCCATCGTGCTGAACTTCTGGGCCAGCTGGTGTCCTCCCTGTAAGGCGGAGCTACCCGATTTCGAGGACGCCTACAAGAAGTACGACGGTGAGGTGGTGTTCCTCATGGTGAACATGACCGACAACCAGATCGAGACGGTGGAGGTTGCCAAGGATTTCGTCAAGACCCACGGCTACACCTTTCCCGTGTACTACGACGTGGACTACCAGGCCGCCACGGTCTACGGGGTCCGCTCCATCCCCCAGACCTACTTCATCAACACAGAGGGCGAGGCTGTGGCCCGCGCCACGGGCATGATCACCGCCGCCCAGCTGGAGGAGGGCATCGGGATGATCTACTCCGAATAAGCTTTCTCCATGACTCTCCGCAAGTGACGCGGGGAGTCTTTTTTTGTCAAAAGGGCTTGCCAAGAGAGCGGTTTCGTGGTATAATGGTGACAACGGAAAACTATGTGGTTTTGTTGCTGAAAAACGGGCCGAAAGCAATTCTACCCTATTTTTTGGGGCGGGATAATGTGGTATAATGACACTAATGATACGATGGAGGTATTCCGCATGAACAGTACCGAGAGAGTCCGCGCCGCCATTCTGGGTCAGCCCTACGACCGCCAGCCCATCTACGGCTGGGTTGCGGGGAATCTGGGGGCAGAGATCACCGAGCATTGGGGCTCGGTGGAGGCCATGGAGGACAAGTATGAGTTCGATATCGCCCACATCTTCGGCGGTCCCGATCCCTTCAACCGTCCCTTCATCCACACCATCGCTCCTCTGGAGAGCGAGGACCTGACCCCCGATCTGCTTCTGGATCAGCCCATTTTCAGCGATCCTCACAACCTGGCCGACTACGAGAACATCTGCCTGGCCATGGCCCACCATAAGCAGAGAGACCGCTTCTGCTACGTTCAGACCCCCGGCTTTTTTGAGAACTTCAACGGCCTGTTCGGCATTGAGAACCACCTCATGTGGCTGGCCGTCTACCCCGACGAGCTGAACGAGCTCTACCGCCGTCAGGCCGAGTGGACCATCCAGTTCGCGGATCACTGCATCGACCTGGGGGTGGATATGATCCACATCTCGGACGACTGGGGCGCCCAGAAGGACCTCATGTTCAGCCCCGAGCTGTGGCGGAGGATCATCTACCCCCATTTCAAGAAGGTGGTGGATCACGTCCACGCCCGCGGGTGCCTGTGCAGTCTCCACTCCGACGGCTGTGTCATGAAGGTGGCCGACGGGCTGGTGGATCTGGGCCTTGACGTAGTCCATCCCTGGCAGGAGCGGGCCGGTATGTCCTACGACACCTACCTGGAGAAATATTCCGACAAGTTCGCCATTCTGGGCGGGATCTGCGTCCAGTACGCCATCGGACTCATGCCCCGCGACGAGCTGGAGGCCGAGATCCGTCGGGTGTTCGGTCTGCTCCGCGGCAAGCGGTGGCTGGTCTGCACCACCCATTTCGTGCAGAACCACTGCTCCATCGAGGATCTGGAATTCGCTTACGATCTGATCTACAAGCTGGCGAGGGAGTGAGCATATGTTGACATTATGCCCCGCCATACAAGCGATCTATCAGAATGAACTCAAATACGGCAACCG